>JBDSVO010000195.1:0-14553 GCA_039927215.1 Gemmatimonadaceae bacterium | reverse complement strand
GTGCGCGTCGCGCGGCGGCGTCAGGAGGCTTGTCGCTGTGAAGGACCGCGGCGCCGCGTGCACCGGCACCAAGCACGACGACGGCGCCGAGGAAGAGGAGCGCCTTTCGCTCGCCCGGGGTCGGCATACGTCATCGTATCGGGCTCACGGTTGAGAGCGGACATCGGATCAATAGGCGCGGAATCGAATTCGGGCAGGCGAAAACTGCACACGCTGGTAGCTGGGGGTCGCGGTTACTCATCGAAGTAGTGCCTCGGCAACTTCGCCAACAATCGATAATGACCTGGCCGAGATTTTATCGAGGGTATCACTCGGCCGATGATGATATGGATAGTCGAGATCGATAACGTCAATCACACGAAGGCCCGCCTGAAGGAGCGGAATGTGATCGTCCGTAATGGGATACCCTGTACTCTCCTCTACAAAGACGTCATCGTGCCCGAGCTCGGCGGCTTGTTGCCAAACGCGGCGGACAACCTCCGGCGCTTGTGACACCGAGTTCTGTTCCTGCTTGATGCGAAGGTCCTTGTCACCGATCATGTCCCACAGCACGCCGAAAATCGGCCGGTAGGTCGGAGTCGGTAGATGCGACGCAAAGTACGTCGACCCCATGAGCACATCCTTGTTCGACCCGAAGTCCCCGTAATCCTCACCATCGACGAAGAGAAGATCGACCCCCACGGCGGGCGGCGTTTTCTTGAGAGCATCGCCGAGCGCGACGAGCAATCCCACACCGGAAGCGCCGTCGTTCGCTCCGGGCATCGGGAGGTTCCGCTGCGCCGGATCCTCTGCTCCGTCACTCAATGGTCGCGTATCCCAGTGCACCAGGTATAAAACGCGGTCCGGCAGATCGGGCCGGAAGCGCGCGAGAACGTTGCGCAGCGGAAGTTTTCGCCCATCCGAGAGCGTTTGCTCCCAGCTCTGCACGATGACGGTGTCGGCCCGCTCGCGCATGCGCGCAACAATCCAATCGCCTGCGCGCTGAGCCCCAGCCGTTCCTGGCACACGTGTACCAAAATCGAGCTGCGCCTTTGCATAACGAACCGCCGACTCGCCGTCGAATTTGCCCGGACGCGGCCCACCGCGCTCGCATGCCGCCAGAAGCAATAACGCGAGCGCGGCCTTTCTCATTGAATTTCCCCGGCGTAAAACTTCAAATGCAGCACGGCACTCAAAACCGTCTGCGTGAATCGGCGATTCAGGTTTCGGTCGAAGCTTTCAACCCGTGATACGACGAAGCTTGATGCAAAGTTTTCCGCGACATCGGTATCTGCGCTGAAGCTGATCGCGCGGCGGCCGTTGTCGCTGAGCCGGCTCTCCTCTGTTATCGACAGCGGATTCAACACGAAGTTATCACCGTGAGTGTCCTGGTAGCTGACGCGCGTGCGCAGATCGCTGCGGGGCTTCCATGATGGCGGCAATGCCCACGGCTTTGCGATCTCGACAGTCACGTCAGCATCCCCGCTCTTGGCGCTCAAGCCAGGCCGCGTCTCTCTGCGCCGCGAAAGAGTATAACCGACAGTTGAAGACAACGGCCTCCCTCCCGCGAAAACGACTGAGAGGTTCGCGGGATAGCTGGTCACGACTGTCTCTCCACGATCGACGCCAATTGGCAGAATGAACGGGGTTGCTATCGCTCCCACCGGACTCACGACATCGAATTCCGGCTGAGTCGAATTCAGTTGACGCGTTTGCACCGCCCGCGCGCTTCCGCCGATAGTCGACAGCACCCTTCGCAACCGGTCCGGCTTCATCCTCCACCTGAGCGCAACGTCAGGAAATACAAGCTGCGTCCCGTCGGTGATCGCGCGGCGATCGTCGAATCTGCGAGTCCAGTTGCGGGCGTTGATCAACTGGTAGCGATTGGATATGCTCACCCCAAAGGGGAGCAGAATCGAATGAGTCGCCGAGATCTGTCGAATGAGTCCTGCACTTGTTGCGGGTCTGCCGCCGAGATCACGGAAGGCTCCACCCCCGAACGGAAGCTGATACGAAATCGGCGGCGACACCGGAGTGCCCTCGAACGCAGACACGATACTTCTATTGTAGTTGACGTCGATTGGCTGAATCGCCGTCAGCAGCCGATGGAGCACGCCGGTGCTGTCGAGGTGCTCACGCGCGGCCCGTGGCAAGTCGATCGTCACCCCCGCCGTTGTGGTTTGCGAGCTCCCGAGCCTGAGCGGCAGACGCAATGCCCGCGTGGTGTCACTCTTTTTCTCGAAGCCGAGAGTGTTCGGATCGCGCAGCATATTGTAAGTGCTTCCGATGTCGAGCCGTGGCTTGATCCATGACGCAACAGTGGGCGTGTAGCTGATTGCGGCCTGAAGGTCGCGCTCCCGCTCGAGTCCGGCATCGGCGCCAAGGAATCTGTCGCGATCCGCTGTGGCTATTACACCGAGTGGTGAGTCGAGACCATATCCGCGAAGATCGCGTACCGAGCTGAAGTCGAGTCTTCCGCTCAAGGTCTTGGTTGGCCGAAGCTGGAATGAAGTGCCGTTGCGCCAACTGTTCGTCACACCGGCGATCTCACGGCCGATGTCGTCGACCGCGCCGGCGGGCTTCAGAAACGCAGTTCGCCGGTCGCTGCCCCTGGTGTAGACGCTCGTCAGATGAAGCTCGGCTGGTGCAAATCGCGAGAGTCCGGACAGTAGCGCCCGCGACAGATTGTAGTCGAGTCCGACCGTCAAGTTGCGCGCGCGGCCGTTCTCGTATTCGGTCCGCGCCGCGGCCGACGTGTACGTGCCCGTGAGAGCAAGGTTGTTCCACAATGCAGAAAGGCGGTGATCCTTGAGTGGAGTCGCCCGTGCTACCGCGAACGTCAGAGACGTGGCGCTCGTGTGTGGAGTCCGCAGGTTTTCGATAATGTCTCCCTCGAGATCCGATTGCGACACGAACAACGGATCGATGTCGGCCGATGCGTAGTTCACCGAAAACGGAATTGCCAGCCCAAACGACTTCGGCAGGAGCTTCTCGAGATGAAACGCAGCTGAAGCGTTCACGCTGTTGTCCGTCAGGAACGTTGGTTGTTCTGCCAACTGTCTGAAATTCGGGTCGCGCCGACTGAGGTTAACTCGGACGTCGGCAAAATCGCTGGCGAGAACGGAAAGCCCGATCTGGCCCGCGAATCCAGCCGCGTCGACGACGCCGCCGAGCCTGATGTCGTCCACCCACAACTCGAGTGTGTCACCGGGTGCGATTGGCGGGCTCGAGCCGCCGATTCCGGTGCGAATCATCCCGATGGCGAGCTCTTGCACAGACGCAAGATTCGGCGGACTCACGCCGGGATCCGACGTGTAGGCGATGTAACCATCCGCGCATGCGACGTAGCGCAGACCCGCAGAGGGAACCGGAGTGTTCGCGATAAGCACCGAGTCGAGACCCGTGCAGGTGTTCCGCGCGCGACCCTGCAGATATGCGTTCTGGATTTCCGCGCGAAGCCTGAAAAGCTTCTGGAAATCGACGCGGATCTCCGGGAGCCACGCGTCTCTGCCAGGACCGCCGTTCAGCTTCGTCCTGTAGAGATAGAAGTTGTTTGGGTCGCGCCCGATCTTGACGAAGAACTCGAGGTCGCCGCTCGAGCCCCAACCGTTCCGAATTCCACGGGCCCAGAGGCGCAGCTCCTTGTACGCCATGAAATTCTTCTCGCCTTCGGGGAAGCGGAAATACGCCTCGGCACGATCGAACACGGCGAGATTGCCGGCGGTGAGACGAAGGGAACGCTCGTTGACCTGAATTCTGTTGGTCGCGAAGTTCGAGCGCTTCGTGTCGGGCTCGTCAACAACACCTGGAGGCGATTCGTAGCTGATGCCCGAAGCCAGACCGCGGTCCTGCGTGCCGATCACTCCGGCATTGACGAATCCGGAGCCCGGCTGTTCTGCGCCGACTCCCCGCAGACTGGTATCGCGCCGCTTGATCCACGGCGAGCCCGTAAGGCGGAGACGAGCGAGTGCGATCCGGCTGAACTCGGCGTCGCCGAGCACGTCGCTCGATATCATCGTAAGTCGTACGGCCCTCATTCGACGGAGCAGCGGCGATCCGATGGAGTCGTCGGGAGTGCGAAATGGAATCCTGAACAGCACCCAGCAGACGTTTTCGGGTTGCGGACCGACAACGACTCGAGGCGCGACAGAGCAGCGGCCAACACGGTTGTACTTCGACGCATCGCTGAGGTTCACGATGTATCGCCGCAGCTCTTCCTGCTCGCGCTCCGAACCCGTCAGGTTCAGAACGCCGTCGCCATCGATGTCTTCTTCATCGAGGCGATTGTTCGCTACGGTGCAGTCCACGCGCGAATCACCGAGAACACGAACGAAGAAGTAGCCGCCGCGGCAGGTTGGGAATCCGTGGACGGTTCTCGTGGAGGGCAGCGCACCCGGAAGCGTATCTGCGACGAGCTCGAGTGTGCCGGCGAGGTCACCGAGAATCCCGTTGTCGTTCGCGCCAACGTTGAACGCTCGCGACAATGGATCGCGCTCGCTGTCGAGCCCATCAAAGCCCTGGAGTTTTTTTCCAGTATAGGTAGTATCGCGCCCCGAGGACGTGCCTTCGGTGCGGCGAATGATCGCAGTGTCAGGCGCAAACGTGACGGAATTCTCCGATACATCGCCGAAGTCGATCATGAGAATCGGATTCTTTGCGCGTCTGGCGGACGAGGTGTCTATCTGCGCCCAGAATTCGATGCTCTCCACGCGCGAAAGATCGGAGCCCGTCGTTCCAAGCGGGGTTCGAATCGATCGCCACCGCCTGCCGCTGGGTGTGTTGCTAACCTTCCAGTTGAAGTCTCCCTGTCCGCGCAGTCCGCCGATCGCCAGCGGGTACAGCGTCATGAAGAGAAGTTGCTCCGGACCCGAGACACCGGTTCCGATGAGGGTCGTCTGTGGATCGATTTGCTCGATCGTGTACCGCACAGGGCGGGCGTTCGCGTCAACTCCGTCGCTCTGCCACGCGAGTGTCGACGCCCGCGCGATGTCGATCGTTTGAAATCCGTATCGCGATCCAAAAACGTTGCCGAGCGCGGGCTGACTGCTGTAGTACCATTGTGTGTCGATCAGCGGAACCTGGATTCCGCCTCCGCCCTCGAACGACTCGAGGTATGCCTGGCCCGCAGCGTTCGGCTCCGGCCGACTCGCGGCAAACTCGCCCGACACGCTGATGCGCGACGGGACGGTCGTCTCCCCGTAAGGCAGTCGCGAAACGAGCGACGTGAGTGGCGACGCGTTGAAGTTGAACAGGGCTGTGACGCCGGCGACGAGTGAGCCCGCCGGCTCGAAGCCGAGTGGCGGCCGGTTGAACGTTGTTTTCTGAGTTTGCGAGATCGCTGTGAAGTTGATGCTGCCTCGCGTCATGGGAAACTCCGCGGTCGCGCCGAAGATCGACGTAGGAGTTTCGGCAAAAACCGGATTCTCCTCGAACTGCGCAGTGACCTGGCGTGGCCGCAGGAAGAGGGTGTCAGGCCGACCGAACGAAACGCGTCCGAGGTCGTAATCGATCGTGTAATCGGTGCCGCGAACGAGCGGGATTCCGTCAACGAACAAACGCTCGGAGTTGGGCCGAAGCTGCACGGCGCCAAGCATCAGGCTGCCCCTTTCGCCTCCTCCCTGCGCCTGGTAGCGCACGCGGATGTGATAGACGGAAAGCGGGCGCTGCGCAGATTTCACGTACTCCGATGGAGTCGTGTAGATCGTGTCGTTGCCTGGATTGAGACGGCCCGCCAATCCGTCAATCGCGAAAGGCTTGAGCGACGGGAAGACGAGAAACTGGTCGCGTATCACCCGTGTTGCCGATGCGCCCAGACTCAGCTCGAAGTTCGGGTCACCAGGCCGCGGCCAGAGACGATTCTCCACGTCGAACGTCGATGCGTTCGTCTTCTGAGCGATGCGGAAGAGCTGGAGAAAAGTCGCGGCGTTGCCTGTCTCGTCGTTCGCCTTCTCCTGATCGACTCCCGTTCCGCTGACGATCTTCACGACGACGCTCTGGCGCTGGACCTCGGGTCCGCCAATGCGATAAATGCTTCTGATCTCCCGATCGAACGCGGGATCATCAGGCGTGACTCGCGGATCCCACAGCAGGTTCGCCAGCTGGTCCGTCTTTACGTTGTACTCGAGGTCGGGCGTGCCTCCTGTCGAGACGTGAATCGTGTCGCGCCCGCCGATGTTCACGCGATACGCAACGACAAGCCGTTCGTTGTTCAGCGAAAGCGGGCGAACGAGGGCGATCCAGAGCTGCGACGGATCGACGTAATAATCGACGCCCTCGCGAAGCCGCTCATACACCTGTCCGCGCCGCGAGCGGGGATCGCCGAGGATTCGGAACTGGGGCCCGCTGGGATTTGGCGGCTGTCCACCGATCAGCAGGCGATAGAGAAAGATTTTAGTCGGGCGGAGGGTGTCGGGCAGCGAGAGTGCAAGCGCCGTCATGCGACGGCTGTCGAGAATATCGATGTTCGGATACGCGGAGCCGAACAGCTTTGGCGAGACGGTGAAGAAGAATCGGCGCGGCTCGAACTGATGGTCTTCGATACGTCGGTCCACCGCCTGGAGAGTCTGATCGCCAACAGTGAAGACCCGGTCGTTGACGATGTTTCCCTTCTGCTGCGCGAGGATGGTGCGCACGCGCGCGGGCCCGAGCTTCGTGATCGCCTGAATTCCATAGTTGCCGCTTGGAATTCCGGCTGTTATAAATCGTGACACAGGCGGCTGAAACGTCACATTCCCGATCTCCAGACGCTGAAGAAGCTCGGTGCCCTTCCCTTCGTAGTTGATCGAAATGTTGTTCGAGGCGTCGAACTCGCGCTGCGTGTCGTAGTCGACGTCAACGTGGATGCGCTCGGCGACGACACCTCCGGAGCGCGCATTGAACTGGAAATCCAGAAGCGGAGCGAACGCGCTGCGGCAGTTGAAAACGGGGTTGATGATTCCGCCGGCGCACTGCGCACTCTGGTTCTTCTCTCCCTTGAATTCCATCCGACCGTTCAGCTGGAGGCCCAGGTCGGTGTGCTCGGAGATGATATCGCCCGCGCGCGCTGCGACTGTTTTTGGTTGGGCGGGAACCTCGCCCGGAAATGACGGAGGGAGCTCCGAGGTCGCAAAGCTCGATGTCGCGACCTGACCCCAGACAGACTGGATGATCGCGCGCATGTTCTGCTGAAATGCCGTGGCACGTGCAGCCTCGATCTGCGCGACTGCTTCTCGATAGCTTTCACGATCGGCGCGCGACACAATCGGTGGAAGCCGGAGTCCGAGCGAATCAGCCACTAGAATCCTGGGTCGAGATGCCGGCCGTCGCAGCGGCAGCCGCAGCGTATCCCGTCGTGGAGGCACCGTATCCTTTGGTGAAGGGATGGTGTCTTTCGCCGGAATCGTATCTCTCGTGGCCGGGCTCCAACGCCCGGCGTTGACGGTGGCCAGCCTGGCTACACCGCCGTGTTGCGCACCCGCTCCCGCAGTGCCAACCGCTGCCGCGAGCGAGAAAAACAGGAAGCGGCGGTGTATTAGATTCACCCCGTGAAGATACTCCACAGATACGTCCTCAAGGAGCACGTCGGACCGCTCTTCTTCGCCCTCACAGCGCTCACTTCACTGCTACTTTTGCAGTACATCGCGAAGCGCTTTGGTGAGCTCGTCGGAAAGGGTTTGCCGTGGAGTATCATCGCCGAATTCCTCGGCCTCTCGGTACCGCTGACAGTTGCGTTGTCGATGCCAATGGCTGTTCTGGTGTCCACCCTGTACGCGTTCAGCCGGCTCGCGGCCGAGAACGAGATCACCGCGATGAAGGCCGGCGGAGTGAGCCTGCGGAGCGTGCTCAACCCGGTGCTCTTTGCGGGCGTTGGTGTGACGCTGTTCATGCTCGCGTTCAACGATCAGGTACTCCCGCGCGCCAACCATCGGCTTCGCACTCTTCAGGGGGACATCGCGCAGAAGAAGCCAACCTTCGGGCTGCGCGAGCAAGTGATCAATGAAGTGAGCCCGGGGAAGCTGTATCTCCGCGCGAACCACCTCAGCAAGACAAACAACAGGATGAGGGAGGTTACGATCTACGACGTCGGCGACGCAACCCGGCGCCGCACCGTCTACGCTGACAGTGGCAACATGGCGCTGTCGCTGAACCGCACCGACCTTCAACTGACTTTATACAGCGGCACCGTTCAGGACGTTCCCGTGAGTACACCCGAGCAGCTCCAGCGGATGTACTTCGACACCGAGCTGATTCGAGTGAAAAGCGTGGGGAACGAGTTCCAGAAGAGCAAGAGCGACAGCTTCAAGGGCGAGCGAGAGATGTCGGTGTGCGAGATGGAAAAGAATGCGGCCGTCGCGCGTCAAAATCTTGCCAACGCTCGGCGCGAGTTTCTCAAGAAGCTGGGCGAGGCAAAGAAGCGCAAAGTGAAGCTCAGCAACGACGTTCTCAAAACAAAGGTGGACGACCCGATAACCCTTGGCCTGGGGAAAGCATATTGCGCCCTGCTCGACCAAATCGGCGTGAAGCCGCTTGAAGCACAGGAGACTGCGGCCGCGAAGCCACAGGACACGACAGGCGCGAAGAAACAGGACACGGTTGCCGCGAAGGAGCAGGCAGCAGCAGCCAAGCCGCAGGAAACAACGGCCGTGACACAACCGAAGCCTCCCGTGCCGATAGGAATGCTGGTGAGGCCCGGCATGCTTCAGGGTCGCGGCAAGGCGGGCCGGACGCGAGTCGCCGCACGTTCCGCGCCTGCCGCGCGACCCGATAGCAACCCCGAGATCGCGGCCGCGCTGCCCGCCACGCTCGAAGGACTTCGCATTCGTGTGGAAGATGCGCGGCGCAGTGAGAACGCCTATGAGGTCGAGATCCAGAAGAAGTTCGCGCTCGCGGCAGCCTGTTTCGTCTTTCTGCTCCTCGGAGCGCCCATAGCTCTGCGATTCCCGCGAGGCGGAGTCGGGCTGACCATAGGTGTCAGCCTTGTTGTGTTCGCACTCTACTACGTCGGGTTGATCGCCGGAGAATCTCTCGCAAGGCGCGGGATCGTTCCGCCGTTCCTCTCCATGTGGGGGGCGAACATCGTCTTCACGGCTCTCGCGCTCTGGATGCTGTCGCGAATGGGCAAGGAGAACGCGTCGGGACGCGGAGGAGACTTGCGTGACCTGCTGGATTCCATTCGCTCGCGGCTGAGACCTGCGCGACGCGGGCGCACCGCGGCGGCACCGACACCTCGACCCAGCGCTTCGTGAGTCTTGTACGTCCGCTGGACCGGTACGTCTTCTCCGAGTTCTGGAAAATCTTCACCGCGACCGTCGTCGGGTTTCCGCTGCTGCTCATCATCTTCGACATCACCGACAACCTCGACAAGTACCTCGCGCAGAAGCTCCCGCCGACGAATATCGCGCTGAGCTACGTCTACTCGCTGCCGGATTACATGTTCATGATCCTTCCAGCCGGAGTTCTGTTTGCCACGGTTTTCTCCATCGGATCCTTGACACGTCACTCCGAAATAACTGCGGCGAAAGCATCGGGGGTCAGCTTCTACAGGTTCATCGCGCCGATCTTTCTTGGCGCAGCAATCGCGACTGTTGCGGGACTCGTGCTCGGCGAGATTACGCCCCGGGCCAACAGACGTAAGCTCGCTCTGCTGGAGACGCAGAAGTTCTCGACGCAGAACGAGCGATACAACTTTGCATATGCGGCTGAGGCGGGTAGAGTCTACAAGATTCAGGCGTTGCACGTCGAGCACAACGCGATCGATGGACTCACGATCGAGCGAAAGGGACGCGGTCCCGCATATCCGTCGTACATTCTCAACTCCGGCAGCGCGCAATACGATCCACGAAGCGGCTGGAAGCTGACAAAAGGAACGATGCACGTACTTACCGATTCGATGTTCAACATCACCTACTCGTTCGACTCACTCCGGGATGCGAAGTTCGTCGAGCGTCCGAAGGAGCTCACGGTTGCGTCCCGCGCGCCAACCGACATGGAATATCGCGAACTCGGCCGCTTCATCGAGGCCATGGAACGGTCGGGCGGTGACGTGAATGAGCTCAAGGTCGAGCGCATGTTGAAGATCGTGATCCCCATTACGAGCCTCGTCATTCTCCTGTTCGGTGCGCCGCTGGCAACGAGCAACCAGCGGGGCGGCGCGGCGTACGGCATCGGCATTTCACTCGGGACGACGGTGATCTTCGTCATGCTCGTACAAATGACGAAAGCGATCGGCGGGCACGGCATGCTACCCGCTGAGCTCGCGGCGTGGGTGCCCAGCATTTTCTTCGGAGTCCTCGGACTGATTCTTTTCGCTCGCGTGCGAACTTGATCCGCGCTGTTTCGTCGCTTTTCGGGCGGATCGGCGAGCGCGGGTATTTCATGCGCGACATCGGCCGCGGATTTCTCGATCCGGGGACCTATGGTCGCGAGACGATCAGGCAGATGCGGAACATCGGCGTGGATTCGCTGCCGCTTGCCGCGATCGTCGCAGCCTTCATCGGCGCTGTAACCGCCTTTCAGACGCGCTATCAGCTATTCGGCGGAGTACAGCTCTCCGTAGTTGGATTGATCTCTAGGCAGTCGATCGTTCTCGAGCTTGGGCCGCTGCTCACAGGTCTCGTTCTGACGGGGCGTGTTGGCGCGCGAATGACCGCAGAGCTCGGGACCATGCGCGTGACGGAACAGATCGACGCTCTCGAGACTCTCGCTTATGATCCGGTAGCGTATCTGATCGTTCCGCGATTCATTGCTGCGGTCGTGATGCTGCCAATGCTGACGATTCTCGCCAACGCGATCGGCGTGGGCACGGCCTACCTAACTGCGGTGGTGGCGACTGACGTGACAAGCGCTGCCTTCCAGGAGGGTTTGCGTCTCGCGTTTTCCCCGTTTCAGATTGTCTATAGTATCATTAAGGCGACGATTTTCGGCGCGGCGATTGCTTTCTTCTGCTCCTACGAGGGCTACACCGCGAATGCCGGTGCCGAAGGCGTCGGCCGCAGCACCGCACAGGCGGTCGTCATCACGTCGGTTGCAATCCTGATCCTCGACGCGCTCACCGCACTCCTGCTCGCACCCTACCTACAAGCATGAAAAAACGAGACGACGTACTCGTCGGACTTCTGATGGCTGTGGCCATCATCGTCGCAATTGTCGGATCACTCTGGCTCGCGCGGGGCGGCCTCTCGAAGGGTTACGCGCTGTACGCGAAATTCCCGTGGAATTCCGGACTCAAGCAGGGACAGCCGGTGCTCCTCGCCGGCGTCAATGTTGGGTATGTCGACGAAGTACAGCTGAGACAGGATGGAACTGTCCTGACGACCTTCCGCGTTGGAAAGGAATACAAGGTGCCAAAGGGGACGACGGCCACCGTGGTTCCGAACGGAATATTCGGCGACATGGCGATCGCGCTTACACCCAAAGGGCCCAATCCTCTGTCGATACCGCAGGAAGACACCATACCGGTGGGACCGTCCTCACCCGGAATCGCCGGGCTCACAGTGAAGGCCGACTCGATCGCCACATCAGTCAACGCCATCACAACGGCCCTCCAGCGCGAGCTCATCGCAGCCGGCGGCGTCACGGACCTGAGGAAGGCCCTTGCTTCGTCGAATCAGCTGGTGCTGAACATGAACCGTCTTGTGTCCGAGTTCAGCGGGATCGCGGCCGAGCAGAACCGGCAGCTGACGCTGACTCAGGCGTCGCTTCGCCGCGCGACTTCGGGGGTGGATTCGGCTAAGATCGACTCGACTCTGACGAACGTGCGCGCCACGAGCGCGAACATGGCGGCGCTCGCGGCGGATTTCAGAGTTACAAGCCTGAAGCTCGATTCGATCGTTACGAAGGCGAACTCAGGACCTGGGTCAGTTGGTCTCGCTTTGAATGATCCCGGGGCGTACAACGACATCCGCGCTGTGATTCAGCACATGGATTCGCTCGTGGTGGACCTCAAGCGAAATCCCCGGCGGTACATCAACCTCAGCATCTTCTAACGACACTGCTGCGGATCCCGGACTAACGACAATTGGCTTTTAGTCCTGGATCCGCAATTGTCCGAAGTCGTTTATCGGTAGCCTAACGTTACTGCCGCGACAAAGGAGCGTGGAGATCCGGGCTCGAACGCAACCGGCACCCCGTTCACGACATCAGGATTCACGAACGCAGAGCCGATGTATCGCTTGTCGGTGAGATTTTCCACCGCGACGAACGCGCGAAGACCGAGCTGAGTGCTTAGGGGGATCAGCCGGTCCGTCGAAACGGTGAGCCCTACAGTATGGTAGGCGGGGACAGGAACAAGATTGGCGTCGTCGGCGAAGTAATCACCCACCCCGCGCACAGACAGCTCGACTCGCAGCGGAATGACGGGCCCCAACGGGTGCGCGACGCTCGCAGAGTACGACGAACCCGGAACGCCCGCGACCTTACTCCCAGCATAGTCCGCGATTGCTCCCGGTTTTCCGTAATGCACCGAGTCGACTGTGTACTCGATGTAGCGGTTGCGTGAGTAGCTGCCGTTGGCGCGCAGCTCCAGTCCCGCCGGCAGGAGAAATGACGCGCCCGCCTCCACTCCTCGCCGCCTCACTTTCCCCGCAGTGAAATAGAACCGTCCGCCACGATATGGAACGATGTCGTTCATGACCTCCGTCCAGTATCCGGCGAGATCGTACGACACTGACCCATCGAACAAACCCGGAAGGAGCAGTGCGTGCTTCGTCCCGACCTCGAACGTCGTCGAGCGAATCGCATCGAGGAGAGGATTGATCGCCGTGACGGTGTCTTGTCCGAACGTCGAAGCAGGATCGGTCTCATTGCCGGCGGGCGCCTCGATACCTCCGCCGACGTTCGCATAAAAGCTGTGCAGGGGCGTAAGACGGAAGTTCACTCCGACTTTTGGAGTCACGCGGGAAAACGACTTTGCTGCATTCAGCGTGGGATTGATGAAGCTCCGATAGTCGTAGCGGATCACGTCGTAGCGCGCGCCGATATCGAGTCCGAGCCGCTCGTTGAAGAGCAGCTCCTCCTGGGCAAATACGCCGCTGTTGAGCGCGCCCTCGCCCTTGTTGTCGCGCAGATCTCTTCCTCGCGTTCCCGCCGGCGTCAGCGAATAGAAGAGGATCGTTCCGTTTTGGTACGCCTCGTCGATGCCTAACAGCGTCGTCGCTCGCAGAGTCGGCGAGACTTCGGCAGAGCCGCGATAGACAATGTTTCCGCCGAGGTGGTACCGGTTGAAGTCGCGGAACGTGTTTCGCTCAGATCTCTGGAGAACCTTGGGGTTGACGAAGAACATTCCGGAGAGCGAGCTCGATGAGCCGAGTGAGTGGTCGAGCGTGACGCCGAGGCGTCCGAGGCGATTGAACCTGCGTTCGTCGCGTGACGCGTATGTCGCGTTGGCGGCGCGAGGCGTGGCGAGAGCCTCCGCCATCGTCAGCGGTCCGGGGATATGAAAAAGATCATTTGCCGCGCTCAGGAATACGCCAAGGTCGGTGCGCTCCCCGATCTGCGAAGTGAGCGCGCTGCTGAGAAGGAAGCGACGGCTGTCAGAATGTGCGCGCCAGCCGTCCTGTGAGGTATTCGTGAATGTCGCAGCGAGCGAGCCGGTCCCCAGTTTCGATCCAGCTCGCACGACGCTGCGCCGCAGCCCGAAGCTTCCGCCAATCTGCTGAAACTCGGCGAAGAATCCGTCGAAGGACGGAACCGTGGAAATGCTGACTACCCCGCCTCCGGCGTTGCCCCACAGTGCCGACGCATTCGATCGCACGACTTCCACGCGCTCAGCTGCCGCGAGATCGACGAGATCGAAAGATGTGCGGCCGTCGGGCTCGGTCTCCGGTATGCCGTCGAGAAGCACGCGCACTCCGCGTGATGTTCCGGCGTTGGAGCGGTCGCCGGCGCCGCGGGCTCCGAAGCCACGAATCGAGAGCCGAATGTCGCTGCCTCCGTATCGCGATTGCGCTACAACTCCGGGAACGTCCTGCAGCGCCTCATCGAGTGAATAACCGCGGCGATTCTCGAGCCGTTCACGTCCAACGACAGTGATCGCCAGCGGCACAGCGAACGTGGACTGAGAGGTTCTCGCCGCCTTGACCGTAACGGTGGGCAGTCGCGTTCCCGTGGAGTCGGCGACTGAGTCTGGCACGGGCGCTTGAGCGCCGACGATCGTCGCAGTAGGGCAGCAAATCACGGTCAATGAAAAACTTAGAAAGCGCCGCCTCATTGGAGAAAAACTAATCGGTATGCAAAACGGGCACGAACCGAAGTTCGTGCCCGTTTCGCACTGCCGCGACCGCCACGCTAATCTGCGTCGGCCATTACAGCCCTAGTTGAAATTGTACCTCACGCCGAGCTGAATTTCGAACACGTCCGATCGTCCGGCAGTCTGCTCGAAGGTTTTATCAATGAACTTCTGGTTGACGATCTTGAGCCGGTAAGTTGCTCGCCCCTGCGTGTCGACGCCTGGGTTGGTCAGAATCTGACCATTGCCGCCGAGGATCCGCTGGCCAGTGCCCCAGTCCTTGTTCAGGAAGTTGCCGACGTTGACGATATCGGCTCTGAGCTGGAGGCTGTTACGGCGGCCGACGATGTCAGTGAAGATTTCCTGCGAGA
>JBDSVO010000194.1:0-7937 GCA_039927215.1 Gemmatimonadaceae bacterium | reverse complement strand
TGTCAGAATCCGAGTATCACCTATATGGCGCTGACGGCTCGCGCTGCCGCAAACGCGGTCGCTGCAATGAAGCGCAACGAGGTCTGAGCCCTTAGCGGATGAGCGCTGCAATGGATCGATGCGGCAGGTAGGCCAACGCTGTACTCAGCTGATGTCCCGCGGTCCAAAGCCTTCTATCAAGCACTGACCGGCTTGCCGGTCCGTGACGAGGGCAAGGACTTCTTCGAGCTCCGTCTCGAGAGAAGCTTCTTGGGAGTATACGCAGCCGAGACCGGGACGCGGCCAGGCATCGATTACTTCTGCTTCGGAGTGGATCAATACGAGCCCAGCGCCGCCCTAACTGCGTTGAAGTCGGCGGCACCGACCGGGCAACTGAAGCTCGAAAATGAGAATCAGGTGTACGTTCGCGATCCCGACGGAGTTCGAGTGCAATTCGCAGATGCGAGATACAAACCCCAAATTGCTATTGAACAAGAGGTCGACGGCCGCTGGATCGCTGAGGTTGAAGCTTTGCCTGGCGTAACTTCCTATGGCATTACCAAGACCGACGCTGTGGCAAGAGCGCAGGCTCTTGCGTTAAGAGTTTTGGCTGAGCGCTTGGAGCAGGGCGAAGCCGTCCCAGAATTTCTCGACGTTTCCTTCCAGGCTGCTTGAGTACATGGGGCGCCGCCAAGCCTAAGCGAGCTGCGACTCAATATCAACGGTGACACGTATCCCGCCCATGTGCTCTCGCGCGGATATGCGTCCCGGATATCCGCGCGTGCGTGGCGTAGCGCTTCACCGGTGGGCTCGCCGGCCAGGACGTAACGGTAGAATCGAACTGCGAGATCAACCGCCGGGCTGTCGTACACGGGCCACAACGAACCGACACAGCCCAACGCGCCACTGTAGACAAAAGCCGACGCGAGACCAACCACCGGCTCGGGATTGGACAAGAGGTACTGGCGTCGCTAGAAAAACAGTCTGGCCCTCAATCCGGTCCCGCCACACATTGGAGGTTCCCAAACCGGACGGCAGCACTTCTTGGGGCGGAACATCCAACACATCCCGATTTATTTGATCCCACTGCTGCTGCATCCAGCGGGGCACGCATCGGCGCAAACTCGGCTCGCGAATGTATCAGCGCACATTCCACCCCTTGCTGTGGTACGCGCGAACGACAATCGAAAACCGGCGGGACAGCTGAGCAAGGGTGGCCTGAGCCTTCGCCTCATGGTAGGGATGACCCGTTGGTATCCTGAATCGCCCACCGGGCCGTTGGTCGACGTTTCCGCTCTCACCGGAGAGGGAATGGTGCGGCAAATCCCGGCGCCGCTCATTCGCGTCCGCACTGGGACGACAATCGTCGACGAGAACAATGCCATCGACCGCCGGTGCTGAAAGGAGAGTACAAATGGCAAGAGTAACCTTCGAAGTCAAAACGTATACGATAACAGTCGCGCGTGAGATGAATGCTGCAACGGAGACGCTGAGTCTTAAGTTCCCAGCGTATATCGTATGCAAGGGAGATGAATATCATGTTGTCGTGTACGTGCTCGACGATACGAGCCCGGTCCCGGAAAACTATTTCCTGCCTGAGAGGAAGAGGGGCCTCATCTTTGTGCCGCGCTGGCAATTCGATTGGTTCGTGGACCTGTTGCGCCTTGAGAAACCCGTTTTTTGCAGCTTGAACAGCGATACGCCAAAATGGAATTCACTTTCTACCGCCAACGAACCGGTAGGAGAACAGGAGCTCTAGTCTATGGGCCGACCAAGCGCGTGGAACGAGCGCCTGAGCGGCTTGGCGCGTCGCGGTGTTGCTTGACGCAGTCGATGATCGTGCGAACTTCAGGCTCACAGCTTGCGTCCTCAGCCTGACGGAGGAGCAATCGTGACTGGCGATGGTGTGAAGCAGGCGCGTCACCTCTTCGTAGCTTATCGCGTCGCCGAGACCGCGATGCGAATCGTTCCTGCAAACGCCGATCGAGCATGGCTGAACGAGCTGCCGAGCCGGTTCGGGTATCGATGTCTTCCGCTTCGCCTCGCGAACCAGCACGGCTGGTTCCTGCTGAACAGCCACACGTTTCGCGCACGCTGGTCCGGTGGAGTGGATAAGCGCGACATCACGATTGAGTTCATCGACGGGGGGCCACCATTTTCAGCAGTGACTCACTTCGGCAGCGGCATCCTCACATTCGAAATCCCGTTCCTCTTTCGGACGCCACCGGGCTACAACTTGTACGTCCGTGGGCCGGCGAATATGCCGAAGGACGGGATCGCGCCCCTGGAGGGAGTCGTCGAGGCCGACTGGGCGGTCGCCACGTTCACGATGAACTGGCGCTTTACGCGGCCGGATGAGTGGGTCTCCTTCGATCGGGATGAGCCTGTGGCTATGATCGCTCCGGTGCGTCGAGGCGATCTGGAGTCGATGTCGCCGGAAGAGCGGCGGATCGAGAACGCACCCGAGCTATCTGAAGCATACGGCACGTGGCACACGAGCCGGGAGTTGTTCCTCGTGGAGCACCAACTCGGCCATCATACTTCCACCAGCGAAAGCTGGGAGAAGCATTACACGATGGGTACGTCATATCCCGGGGGTCCGAAGGTGACGACACCCCAGCAGCGCCTCACGCTCCAGGAGTTTCGGCGCACAGACGCACGCGATGAACCCGTCAGCACTATTCCAAAATTGGAGGAGCAGCCGTGAAAGCGAAAGCAGATAAAAAATCAGCTCCAACGACGCCGACAATCGACCTGCAGGTCAAAGGCGCTGACGGCGTGCTCTATCGAATCCCGGCAGCCGAGCTGGGGCAATTCGCCGTTCCCAAGTCGCAATCGTTTCGCATCGCGTCAGGGGGTACGGTCGAATGCACTGGAATCGCCGGTATGACCATAGCAGGCGGCCCTGCGGGTGGTATGTCCGCTATGCCGCCGTCGATGCTCGCGCGACTCGTACGCGTGGCCGTGGAACTCGGAATCGAAGACCGACTCGAACAGGCACTCCGCGGGAGCAGCCACGAGATCTCACTTCCCACGAGTACGGTTCGCGATCTCCGCGATAGCGCCGGCCGCGGACGCAAGTCACGCGATGCAGACACGGGGCTCGAGCCGGGTGAGGGAACTTTCACACGCGTGACGCTTCTCGCGCTCGGTCGTACGATTGCGGCGGCCGTAAGGGCCGGTGGGTTCGACAAGGCCCTTCGCATACTCCGCCCGCTCGACGCGCAATTCAAGCTCACGCTGACCTCCGGCGCATCGCGAAACGTGAAGATGGTACTCCACGACGCGTCGCGCGAGATGAGCCTGGACCGGAGCCAGTCGAGCGTCGCGCGCATCATCATGTTTTCGGAATGCTCGTGCAACCCACCAGCACCCAAACCGCCGCCACCACCACCAAATCCAAACTGCGTACAGACGGAGGATACGGGGATGATGGGATGCCCGCAGTAACACTGCAGTAAGCTGAGGCACCTCTTGCGCGATGAGGTCGCCGCGTATGGCGGACCCTCGCTCGTTTCGGATGCTCCAGCGCTCGTGCTGGCGATCGAGCGGCGGACGCCGGACGCAAACGCGCGAGTGATTCTCAGCGCACTGAATCGCGCGGTTGCCGAGTCGAGTGTCGCGGCGTGCTTCAGTGACCCGCCATTTTCACTCTTCGGCGAAATTCACGGGCGCTGGGTTTTCTCGCTTGCCTGCCCTCCGGGGAGCGCAGCGCTCGATGCAGCTCGACAGCTTTGTCAGTGGGCGCCGGGTGCGCCGGACGGAATCCCGATCGTTTCGGCGTTCGACAAGCGGCTCGAGAAGGCATGGGCGCGCGAGCTCGACGACTGGCGCAAGATGGAACCCTTGATCGCGGCAGCTCGCTCTCGCGGCATTCCGGTTCGCCTTGCGTGGTACGGAGGCCTGCCCGCGCTGCATCTTGGGGACCCAGGCGAAAAAAGAATGGTGCTCGGCCCGTTTCATCACTGCGACTCCGCGGTTGCAGGCCGCGTCGGCTCCGATAAGCAACTGACGCGGTCTCTGCTCGAGGAGCTTCGCGTGCCGATGCCTCGCGGCATTGCAGGACTGAGCACGTGGGACGAAACGAGGCTCGCAGCTGCTGAGATCGGGTATCCGATCGTTCTCAAGCACGTCAACAGCTCTAATAGCTTCGGCGTAGTCCCAGAGATCCGATCCTTTGCGGCGCTCGACCGTGCGTGGCGACAACTCCGCCTGCGATTCCCAATCGGACATCTCCTAGTCGAGCGCTTCATTCCGGGAACGTATTACCGGATCCTCGTCATCGACGGCACTTACGTGCGCGCGAGCAACGGTACCGCGGTGAGCGTCTGCGGAGATGGCGTGCGGACTGTTACGGAGCTCGTGCGCGCGGCCGGTCCCCCATGCTCGGGCTTCCTCGACGACGAGGATCTGCTGTACAGGCTTCGCTCTCTCCTCATACCGCAGGACTTGGAGCTCTCCTCGACGCCCGCTCCTGATCGGCGCGTGCAGGTGACCCCCCCGACGACGCAATGGGTGGACTGCACGAACGACGTTCATCCGGACACACGCGCCGTTACCGAGCGCATCGGTCAGGCGCTGGCCCCCGGAATTCTCGGAATCGACATCGTATGTTGGAACATCGGCGAGCCGCTGACCGGGGACGAAGGGATCATCGAGGTAAACTCCGGCCCGGGGACGTGGTTTCACGCGGATCAGGCTGGCCTCGCGTCACTGATGCTCCAGCGCCTCTTCGAGGATTATGATCCGCCACGGGTGGTGCTGTTCGCGGGACCAGCGGCGTCGGCATTGGCCGCGCAGGCCGAGCAGGCATCGCGCGCGGCGCGAAACCCCGCCGAGCGTCGAACAGCGTTTGTATGGACTGACGAGGACTTCGCAATTGCCGAGGGCCTGCCAGCCGAGCGATGCGACGTGCTCGTCATCACGGGCCAGTTGAGGGAACCCCTCCTGTCGGCCGTTCTGCGGTCAGTGATTCCTGGGGGCGCGGTGATAGTCCATCCAGCGTGCCGGTTGCCTCCTCGCGCGCGCGTGCGCCTTCGCTCAATCGGCGTCGCGGTATCAAGAGCCGCGGCCGAGCCGGTAGCGCCAGACGGTGGCGTATGCTGACTGGGAGCAATCGGCTGCGGATACTGGGGGTCCGGCGTTTCTGCATGCGCGACGCCTGGCCGCCCGCCCGCCTTATCTAGAACGCTCTAAGCGCGATCCTTTCCGGCTCCGCTATGGCATCATCGATGGTGACGCGCAGTCGTTGCACGGAGATCGCGGGAAACCGGTCGAGCTTCGCATAGCCGATGGTCGTACCTCTCGAGACTGGCTTCCAGAGGCCATCACTGCCGGCGCCTTCAACGTGATATGAAGCGACAACCTGTCCGCGTGTGATGTCCTCGCCAAGCCGGATTACGCTCACCGCTTCGGTGCGGGGAAATTCAACCATCAGCTCAGCACTGCGCGCACCGGTCACGTGAAAGCGCTGCTCCGATTGAGCAGCCTTGTTCACCGCGAACATTCCATCCAGCGCTTCCCGCATTCCGAGGAGCCGCGCGACGTCTGTCGAATGCAGCAGGCCCTCGTTGGTCGGTGGCACGTTGAGCAAGAGCTTGCCGTTTCGTCCTGCGGTCGATTGAGGTCATGGGCAAGGAGATTTGCGTGGGCGCGAACACAGGCGAAAGCCGTACGAAATCTTCAGAAACGTCTCCTCTCGATGGCGTCCTCTACCTCTTGTTCCGCCTCGGCAAGCCGCCTGACGTCGTCACCTCGCAGGTGCGCCTCTTCGATCAGCGTCGTGAGCGGCGACAGGTCGCCCGCGCCGCCATGCAGCCGCAGGAGGTCGAGCCTGATTCGTTCCAGTGCGCCGACACTCGCGGCCAGGTTGGCGGATGCAGCATTGCGGCGGGTTTCGAGAACTGCACTGTCGTCTGAACCAGGGCGAGCGAGCGCGGCAACGACGTCCACTTCAGCTCGCGCTTCGGCCGCACGGGCCTCCAGCGCCGCGACGATCGCGGGGATTTCGAAGAGCTCTACACGGTAAGCTTCCGGGAGCGCCGCGAAAAGCTCTGCTGCAGCGATGCCGAGTGCCGCTTCGGTAGGTCGGAACACGCCGCCGCCAACCGCTCGCGACTGTTCCGGTGCTCGGAGTCGGCGTGCAAGCCACTCGCCGACGGGGCTGGTCCACAGGCGCTCGCGGATCCCCTTCTGCCACCAGTTACGGATTCTGGTGGGAATGAACTGTACGTCGAGGGCATTGCTCACCGCACCGAGAAGCATCGTACTGAGAATGGGTCCGAAGATCCACATAATGGGGGTTCGGTTCTCGTGAATCATTCCCGACATGAGGAGCCCAGCGGTGACGGCGAGCCAACCGGCCGACGCGATCGTGCCGAGTTGCAGTGCCCGGAGCGCGACGCTTTTCTCACCCCCGCGCTCCACTGCTGCACTCGCAACCTGTTCTTTCTGAGCGATCTCGAGCGCCAAGCGCAGGTCGCTGAGTGTGTACCCAGCGCGGAATTGCTTGCGCGCCTGATTGAGGTGGAATCCAATAATGGGGAAGATCGGCAACGAGGCGATCGTGACCAGGCCTGCGACATCTCCGACGCTCGACCCGGGGTTGGCGATACTCCAGGCGTAGATGTTCCCAAGTGTCAGCACGCTGAACACTGTGGACCAACCGAGATAAGGAAGAGCAAGTGGGTTTTGTGCCGCGAGCCAGGCTCGCAGCGCGGGCGGCAGTACCGACCGCGCGTCGGGGGAGGGCGCGAGCGCGGCAGCGAGCGCCTCGCCATCAGCGAACCGACCGGCTGGGTCGGGGTCGAGGCAGCGATCGATCGCCGCGGCGAGCGCTGAAGGAGTTCCGGGAGCGACGCTAATAACACTCGGCGGAGTGTCGATCGATTGTCTGACAATCAGCGCCTGTACGCTCTCCTCCTCGAACGGCAGTCTGCCGCTCAGCGCGAGATAGCCGACTACTCCAAGCGAATAGATGTCACTGCGTCCATCGAGAGACTTTTGCGCGCCCTGCTCCGGGCTCATGAAATGAGCCGTCCCCATGATTTTGCCGATGTCGATCGTGGTCGCTTGTGCACCGCCATGGGCAATGCCGAAGTCGGTCACCATCGCGCGGCCAGTGCCAGCTTCGAGCAGGATGTTGTCCGGCTTGATGTCACGATGCACTATGCCGCGTCCATGCGCGTAGGCAAGTGCCCATGCGACCTCGCGCAGCACGCGCGCAGCGTCGGCCGGTGGGAGTGGCCCATGCGTGCGGAGCCGCTCGCCCAGTGTTTCGCCCTCGACGTAGCTCATGACGAAAAAGACGAAGCCGTCAGCCTCACCCACGCGGTGAATCGGGACGATGTTTGGGTGCGAGAGACCGGCCGCCGTGCGCGCCTCCTGCACGAATCGCTCGCGTGCCGTAGTGAGGCGCGCGAGGTGCGTCGGGAGGACCTTTATGGCGACGTCGCGATCGAGCTGCACGTCCCGCGCGAGGTAGACGATTCCCATCCCTCCGCGCCCGATCTCGCGCTGGAGGGAATACTCTCCGGCGAGGGCCGCCTGGAGCTCGAGGAATTCGCCCGAGGGCTGCGTCATGGAGTGCTACGAACTTGCGGAGATCGTGGGCAGGGAGGAGAGCGCATTACGTAGGCCAATAGCTGACCCGACGGAGACCGTCAAAGTACTTTATAATACAAAGCTATATGACGCAACTCGGTCATCGCCTTCTCGACAATACAGGCTTGGGTGCGCAAGCCTGTCGTCTTAACCACCGCCGGCGCCCCGCCTCACACCCAAGCTTAAGATCCTCGAGACGAGATCGCCGTACGTCATCCCCACCAACGCCGCCGCCGACGCGATCTCCTCGCCATCGGAGATATCCGGATTGGGGTTTGCATCGAGAAAATAAGGAACATTGGCGGCGCTCAACCGGAAGTCGATTCGCGCGTAACCGTCCAGCTCGAGCGTGCGGT
>JBDSVO010000193.1:0-7065 GCA_039927215.1 Gemmatimonadaceae bacterium | reverse complement strand
CCGGAGAAACGTCGCGAAGGGTTTTCCCGAGGCACGTTCCACAATCAGCGCCAGGAGAGCGTACCCGCTGTTGCTGTAGCGGTAGCCGCTGCCCGGTTTGAAGTAAGTGCTATCCTGCGACTCGAGCAGACGAAGTACGTCGGCGTCGTGAAGCTGCGCCGTCGTACCGGGCGCCATCACGTCCTCGTAGTCAACGATTCCCGACGTGTGCGTCAGAAGATGCTCGATGGTGACTGGATCTACTTCGGGCGGAAGCGACGGCAGCCACTTCTTCACCCGGTCATCGAGTGACAGCTTCCCATCCTCGGCCAACAGGAGAATAGCAGCGGCCGTGAACTGCTTGGTGACAGACGCGAGGCGATAATTCGTGTTGGAAGTCGCGGTAATACGATCTTCGAGATTCGACAGGCCGTATGACCGCCAGATGTTACGATTTTCGCCACGGACAACGAGAAGAGACGCACCCGGGACATCGCCAGTGTAGCGTTTCATCAGAACGTCTATCTCATCCATCGACGGACGGCCTGTCGTTGCGCACGCAGTCAGGATGACGACCGCTGCAAGAATGAGCGGCTTCGATCGAACCCGAACGATCACCTTCGGTCACACGGAGCCGGCACGCGCTCGTACGGCAGTGAAGGCCGGATGCCGCTTGAGAAGAACGCATACGATCGCGCAAAGAGCGCCGAGCCCCGCCAGAATCAGAAACGAGCCAGTCGTTCCGCCAGTACGATCCTTCACGAAGCCAATGAGATAGGGGCCGATAAAGCCTCCTGTATTTCCAATTGAGTTTATCAAGGCAATCCCCACTGCAGCTGCGCTTCCGCTCAGAATCATCGAAGGAAGACACCAGAATGGAGGAAGCATTGCGTTCGCTCCGACGAGAACCAGCCCGAGCGCCATGATTTTCAGAATGGGCTGAGACAGGAGCGCTGCGCCGGTAAAGCCAATGGCGATCACGATGCCGCCGAACGCTGCGTGGTAGAGCCTTTCACCGTTTCGGTCGGAGCTCGCGCTGACGACGAGCATTGTCAGCATGGAGCAAATCGCGAACACGGCAGTCAAGAGCGCTGTTTGTGTGTCTGTCGTATGAAGCGTGTCGCGAATGACAATTGGTGACCAGAAGGTGTAGCCGTACCCGGCGGCGAGCATCAGGAAATACGGGAGCGCCAACAGCCAGATCACCGGTTGAGCGAGAGCGCGCAACGCAGGCATTCCGTGCGCAGCACCCGACGTCTCCTTGTCCAAACGCATCTGCTCGATCAGCCAGGCACGCTGGTCATCGTTCAGCCACCGCGCGTCTTTTGGCTCATCCGTGAGATACCAGAGCACCGTGATTCCAATAAGCGCCGATGGCAGTCCTTCCACGAGAAAAAGCCACTGCCATCCGGCAAGCCCGAGTTTTCCGTCGAGGCCGAGCAGGAATCCACCCAGCACGCCGCCAAGGACTCCGGAAAGTGGAATGGCGATCATGAATCGTGATGACGCCCGGGCGCGGCGCTTCGCGGGAAACCACTGGGTCAGGTAGTACACGATTCCGGGAAAGAACCCTGCTTCGGCGATCCCGAGCAGCAAGCGAAGACCGTAGAACTCGAACGGTGTGCGGACGAACATCATCGCCGCGGCAATCAGGCCCCATGTAATCATGATCCGGGCAATCCAACGTCTAGCTCCGACACGCACGAGAAGCAGGTTGCTCGGAACCTCGAACACAGCGTAACCCAGGAAAAAAATTCCGGCGCCGAGTCCGAATGCAGTGGAGCTGAAGCTCAGGTCGCGGTTCATCTGCAGCGAAGCGAGCGCGACGTTCGTGCGGTCGAGAAAATTGAAGATGTAAAGGACGAACAGAAATGGCAGGAGACGAAGGCCGACTTTGTGCATCGTCTCGCGCTCCAACGCTGCTTCCTTTCTGACGGCGGCGGGCGTGGTCAGTGCGGATTGCGCGGCCTCAGCTAACGACTCGACCATCTGGTAGGCGCGAAGGAGGAGGAAGTGGGGTAGCCGCTAAGCTAGACCGGCGCGAGAATTGTTGCCAGTGAACACAGTCGCAAGATCAGTCGTGCAGTCCGCTCTTGCCGGCGCCGCGATTGGCTTCGTGATACTCGGCATTGGCGGCCGGGTCATCATGCGTGTCATTGCGCATTGGGAGGGAAGGGTACCCGCCTTCACTCCTTCGGGGACGTTCACGGTCGTAATGCTGGGAGCAGTTGCCGGACTCGCCGGTGGAGTGGTGCACGGTCTGCTACGGCGATTCATTCTGCAAACGGCAATCAGAGTCTCGTTATTCGTGGCGATCTGCGTGGCGTTGACATGGCACGGCGCAAACGTGCTACTGCCGAGACCACGCCTGAGTTTCGTCGCGCTGACTCTGGCTTACGTTGCCGTTCTCGAGTTGGTCAGCTCAAAAGCCAAGGCGTAATTCAGTTATAACCGACGATGGCAGTGTCGCCGCGTCGCTCGATTTTCGTCCCGAGTGTCCGGCGAAGAATCTCCAGCGCCGCGTCCGCTGAGTCACCCGACAACGTTGCAGTGACGTGACGTCGCGCAGTTGACTCATCCGCGAGGCGCAGGTGTACGCCGTACCATCGACGGAACGATTCACTGACTTCGGACATCGGTGCTTCGCGGAATACGAGGCGATGCTGCATCCAGGCCATGTCCTGCTGGGCGGCGGGACGCTTAGTCGTCTGACCGTCGAGCGCGAACAGCGCGTGCTGTCCAGCTCGAACAACGACACCACTTGCACTGGTTGAATCTGCTCGCTTCAATGAAACCGCACCTTCGCGCACTGTAACCGAAACTCCGGTGCTCGAGTCAGTTCGAACCGTAAAGGCTGTTCCAATGTCGGTGATCGTAACGCCCATGGCGCGGGTGATGAAAGGTGACGACGCGTCATGAACCACTTCGAAGAATACATCGCCACGAGCTTCGACTTCACGTCGTTCTGCACCATATCCCTTCAAGACCGTGATAGCACTAAGCGGTCCGAGTATCGAGCGTGTTCCATCCGGGAGCGTGAGTGAATCGACCGCGCCAACACCGGTGGCGGTCATTTGCGACGACGTGATGGGGGGCTGAGCAGAACGGCCCGGTTTCGATCTCAGATATCCGCCGATACCGATGGCCAGGACGGCCGCAGCGGCGAGTGCCATGACAGGAGCCCGCCAGCGGATTGGACGCTCATTGGGTGGGGGAGGGAGAGGGGTGTCGGTCATCTACCTAATAAAACACTGGAAGGTGCCGTTACCCTATCCCGTCTGTGACAAGCCGATGACAACGATCGCGCATACCGCGACCGTCAGACGCAAACCTTCGACTCTGGCGCGTTGTCGCAATGTCACTCGTTGGGCCTCCACTGGCGCTTGAACTGCAACTTAGAAAGTCACAGATCCGAGATCACAGAAGCATAGAAGGGGCCGTTTCTAGATTGAACCTGCACTGAGGTTCCTTCGCTGTCCTTCGGCGAGACGTGAGATTGGCACTATCTTCTGGTGAATGTTCCAACTGCCCGTCTTCACCGCAGACAGGTACGTCCAACCATTACGAGAGGGTGGGTCGCTACCCGCTGTCGTCGATACCGACGGCGGCGGGCTGTTCGTTGTAAAGTTCCGGGGCGCGGGGCAGGGTGTCAAAGCGCTCATCGCCGAAATCATCGCGGGATTACTTGCGCTCGACCTGGGGATACCGGTGCCGGAGCTCGCTCTCATCGACGTCGCCGAATCGTTCGGCAAGTCGGAGCCCGACCCGGAGATTCAGGATCTCCTCCGGGCGAGTCACGGCATCAACTTCGGTATGCGGTACCTCGACGGCGCATTCAATTTCGACGTGTCGGCCGCGGGCGAGCTCGTCTCCCCCGATCTTGCGGCGCGCATCGTCTGGCTCGACGCGTTTCTTTCCAACCCCGACCGAACGCATCGAAATCCAAATCTCCTGATCTGGAATCGCGAGCCCTGGCTGATCGATCACGGTGCCGCGCTGTACGTGCACCATGACTGGCCGGCCGTCGATGAAGCAAAAACACGAGCAGCGTTCCCGCTGATACGGAGTCATGTACTGCTCTCGACAAGTGGTGAAATGGACGAGGCCGATGCGCAGATGGCGGATAAACTGAGAGCGGACGTTATAGAGCGCATCGTTGCCGCCGTACCGGACGCGATGTTGAGTGACGCGTCAGTCGCCGCCGATTTCACGAGTGTCGGCGCCGCACGCGAGCGGTACGTGAGGTACCTGATCACACGACTCGAATCGCCACGAGCATTCGTCGAAGAAGCTATTTCTGCGCGAGAACGAGCTAACCGGTCGCCACCAGTGCGACTTGCTGCACGGAGATGATCGGAGCTACATGACTGAATCCAAAGTGGACAACTCCCGAATCGCGTATGATTTCGCTGTGCTCCGCGTGGTGCCTCACGTGCACATCGGCGCGTTCACACCCGTCGGCGTCATCGTCCACGCTCGCACGACAGAGTTCCTCGGCATGCGCGTGCTGACAGATGCGGAGGAGCTCGCCAGTCGCGCCAAAGGCGTGGACGTCGAGCTGCTCATCAGATATCTGGAATCGTGTGACGCAATCTGCAGGGGCGACGAAAACGCAGGGCCGATTGCTCTCGCACCACCGTCCGAGCGATTTCACTGGCTCACGTCGCCGCGCTCGGACGTAATCCAAAGCGGCCCCGTCCACGAAGGCCTTTCCGCCGACCCGGCGACCGCACTCGACAATCTGTTCGAGAGCGTGGTCGTCAGGTCGTCGAAGGGTTGATTTGCCCGATTACTTCTCCTGTCCCGGCGGTGGCTTGAGCCCGCGCTCGATGACCAGAGGCTCAACGCTCGGATCGCGCCCGCGAAACGCGCGATAGAGCGCGGCCGCTTCCTGTGTTCCACCGCGTGAGAGGATCATGTCGCGAAAGCGCTGTCCGTTAGCGCGAGTTCCCCCGCCGTTCTCGACAAACCAGTAGTAAGCGTCGTGATCGAGCACTTCGCTCCAGAGATACGCGTAATAGCTCGAGGCATAGCCTCCGCCCCAGATGTGAGCGAAATACGGCGTACGATACCTCGGCGGCACTTCGTACATCTCGACGTTGAAGCGCTTGAGCGCCGATGTCTCGAATGCATCCGCATCCTGTTGAGCAGAGCCTGGTGGAAGGGCATGCCAGGCGATGTCCAGCAAAGACGCCTCGACGTATTCAGTTGTCGCAAAGCCCTGATTGAACGTGCGCGCCTTCTTGACCTTGTCGACGAGCGCTGTCGGCATCGGCTGTCCGGTCTGGTAGTGTTTTGCATAGTTTGCAAAAACTCCGGGGTCCAAGGCCCAGTGCTCGTTGAACTGCGAGGGGAATTCAACAAAATCCCGCGGTACGTTCGTTCCCCCAAGCGTTGGGTACTGGGAGTTCGAAAACATTCCGTGAAGCGCATGGCCGAACTCGTGGAACATGGTCGTTACGTCGCTGAACGTCAGCAGGGCCGGTTGACCAGCAGCGGGCTTGGTGAAGTTGGCCACATTGAACACCACCGGCTTCGTCCCCATGAGCCCCGACTGATCCACGAACGTGTCCATCCACGCTCCGCCGCTCTTGTTGTCGCGCTTGAAGTAATCGGAGTAGAAAATCGACAGCTGCTTGCCGTCGGCATCGATGACGTCGAAGACGCGAACATCGGAATGGTACACCGGGAGGTCTTTCCGCTCCCTGAACGTGATGCCGTACAATTTGGTCGCGGCGAAGAACATGCCGTCCCGCATGACGCGGTCGAGCTCGAAGTAGGGCTTGAGCTGATTTTCGTCGAGATCGTACTGCTCCTTACGGACCTGTTCCGCGTAGTACTGCCAATCCCATGGCGCGAGCTTGAAACCGCCCTTCTGCCGGTCGATCAACCCTTGCATCAGCGCAGCTTCAGAGTGAGCCCTTGCAACGGCTGCCGGTGCGAGATCGGTGAGGAGCTTGAGCGCCGACGCCGGTGTCTTCGCCATCTGATTGTCGAGAGCGTAATCCCCATAGGTTGGATAGCCGAGGAGCTTTGCTTTCTCGCCGCGGAGCGGAGCCAGGCGCTGAACGATTCCGCGAGTATCGTTGCTGTCACCGTGTGATGCCCGTTGGGTGGAGGCGATGAAGAGGCGCTGTCGCACGTCCCGGTTCTTGAGCGAGGCCTGCGCGGGATGCTGCGTTGTATTCTGCAACGGGATGACCCATTTACCCGTGAGACCGCGCGATTTCGCAGCTTCCGCTGCTGTAGCTATCTCGCCCTCGCTCAATCCATCGAGCTGCGCAACGTTGTCGAGTACAAGCGCGCCGGCCTTCGTTGCCGCGAGAAGCTTGTTCGAGAAATCGGTGGAGAGCTTTGCCTCTTCCTGGTTGAGTGCGCGAAGCTTGGTCTTGTCAGCTTCTGAGAGCTGTGCGCCAGCGCGAATGAAATTCCGGTGGTACAACTCGACGAGAAACTTCTGCTCCGCATTCAAGCCTGGTGCCTCGCGGCGGTCGTAGATGCTCCTGACGCGCTGAAAAAGCTTGTCGTTCAGGTAGATCGCATCGTTGTGCGCAGCGAGCTTTGGCGCCACGACTTCCTGAATTCCCTGAAGAATGGAGTCGGTGTTCGCGGCGGTTATGGCATTGAATGTCTTCGCAGCGCGCGTCAGCAGTCCTCCGGAGCGCTCCATTGGAATGATCGTGTTGTCGAATGTCGCCGCTGCGGATTGATTCGCGATCGCATCCACCTCGGCGAGCTGCTGCTTCATGCCTGCTTCGATCGCCGGCTGGTAGTCCGAGTTCTTGATCTTGTCGAACGGCGGCACCTGGAAGGGCAGGGTACTGGGTGCGTAGAACGGATTCGACGAGGAGAGTGCAGCGCCGTTAGCTGAGGTCGATGGCGAAGTCGCGGTCGTATTCGTTGGAGGAACGGCCGTAACGCAGGCCGCCAGAGCCAGTCCACCGGCTGCGACAAGTAGCGTTCGATAGATCTGCATGATGTTGGTCCTCAGGGTGGTGCAGCGCGGCATCAAGCCGGGAGTTGGAAACGCTGTTGTTGCTTCGAGTCGCATTTCGAAGGGTGCTTAGCGCAAATGTCGTGCGCCCT
>JBDSVO010000192.1:0-7433 GCA_039927215.1 Gemmatimonadaceae bacterium | reverse complement strand
CGGCGGAACCTGGGGAGCGACTGAAGAAGTCCTCACGTTTACCGACTGCGCGGTCGTCCGCTACCCGACCGCGCAACAGCTCGCAGACATCGCTTTGTCGGCGGCCGACGATCGCCGCCGGATAGTGGGTGATGAGCCGAGGGTGGCTCTGCTTTCTTTCAGTACACACGGGAGCGCCGAAGGCGATAGCGTTGACACAGTGCGCGAGGCTCTCGCCCTCATCAGGGCCCGCGCCCCGGGTCTCCGCGTGGACGGAGAATTGCAAGGTGATGCGGCGCTGGTTCCGGAGGTCGCGCTCCGCAAGGCGCCTGAGGGGAGTATCGGTGGAAACGCCAACGTGCTCGTGTTTCCCACGCTCGACGCGGGGAACATCGCGTACAAGCTGGTACAGCGGCTCGCAGGGGCGAGCGCTATCGGTCCGATCCTCCAGGGACTGGCCCGGCCGGCTGCCGATCTCTCGCGCGGCGCGACGGCGGAGGACATTATTAACGTCGCCGCAGTGACTGCACTGCAATCGGTGCCAACTTCGGCCTGAATGAAACACACTCGGAGAAAAGAATGAGCTTCTCGATCAGTAAGCAGGGCGATATTGTGGTTGTGGATGTCGAAGGTCAGCTCATTGTCGGCAATCGACAGGAGCTGAAGCAGAAAGTTCTGGACGAGCTCGAGCGGGGCGAGAAGAAATTCCTGATCGACTTCAGCCAGACCGGCTACATCGACAGCTCAGGGCTTGGGGTTCTTGTCTCGCTGTCGAAAAAGATCCGTGAGCAGGGTGGGGAGCTTCGCCTCGCCAACCTCAACGATGATCTGCAGACTCTCTTCGAGCTGACCAAGCTCGACACGCTGTTCCAGATCTCGGATACCAGGGAGCGGGCACTCGAGAGTTTTTGATGGCCGAGCCGCGCGTCGCGCTCGATGTCGAGATCCCAAGCGACGTCAAATACATAGAACAGGTGGTCGAGCTCGCGACACGTCAGTGTCGCGAGTTGCATCTGCCCCCGCACAAATGCTCGCTCAATGTCCCCGTAGCGCTGTCTGAGGCGCTATCGAACGCGATTCTTCGCGGGAACGCTGACGGGAAGGGCAAGTACGTCCGGATTCGCGCGGTGATACGGGACGACTCAGTCGTCTACGAAATCACTGACGAAGGCCCCGATTTCGATATGGATGCAAGGCGAGTCGAGCCGACCCTCGAGAACGTGACGCGCGAAGAGGGAAGAGGGCTGTTCCTCATGCACAGCCTGATGGACAAGGTCGAGCACAGCTATAAAGGCGGCAACGTCATCCGACTTACACTCCGCCGGGAATGAAAGAGCTCGAGACGGTGCTCGTTGCATTTCGCGACATAACGCAATGCGACGCTGCCGTCTGGAGCGCTCCGGAAGGCGATTTGAACGCGCTCGTGCCGCTTGCACGCTCGTCCCCCCGCCTCACGCAACCGGAGAAGGTCCCCGCCGGCAGTGACACGAGTCCGATGCGGTCGAGCGATGGCAAGACGCTCATCGCGCAGGTGCCCGGGATCAAACGCACCTGGCTCGCTGTCGCGCCATACGGGCCAGGCGCGGAGTCCGCCGAAAAACATCTCCGGCTGCTGCTACCGTTCGTGGTGCAGGTGCTGCGCGGCGCACAGGAAGTCGACCATGCCGCACTCGAGCTCGCTGAACGTTACGAGGAGATCAACCTCCTCTACACGATCGGCGAGATTCTTGGCCGCACGGTTACGCTCGAGGAGGCGGCGACGACCATCCTCACAGAGATATCTGAAACGGTCGGCGCGCGTCACGCCTCGATTCTCGTTCACGATCAGGCGACTGATACGCTGCACGTCGTCGCCGCAATTGGACATGGATCGGAGGGCGGCCCGCCCATCAGAGTCGATGATCCAGTGTGCGTCTCGGCGCGTGTCTTCCGCACTCAACACCCGCTGACGGTCGACGAGGGCGAGATGGTCTGCGAGGCGGAGCGTCCGTATCGACGCGGGCAAATGCTGTCAGTGCCGATCATGTGGACGACGCCCTCGGGTGGCGAACCGCTTGGCGTTGTCAATCTCTCCGACCGGCGGTCGCGTCAGCCTTACAGCGCCGGTGACCAGAAGCTTGTTGCCGCGATCGCAACACAGATTGGAACGGCGATTCAGAACGCGCGTCTCGTGCGAGCCTCACTCGAGCAGCAGCGCCTCCTTCAGGAAATGAATCTCGCGCACGATCTCCAGATGAAGCTTCTGCCGAATCCTGCGATCGTCGCCCCAGAAGCGAAAGTCGCCGCGCGCGTCGTGCCCGCCGAAAGCGTAGGGGGTGACTTCTATCATCTTTTCCGGATTCCCGGCGGACGAACGGGAGTCATGATCGGGGACGTGTCGGGTCATGGTTATCGCGCGGCACTGATCATGGCTTTGGCAATGAGCGCGGCTGCGATTCACGCGCAAAACGCGGCTGATCCCGGCGAGATGTTGAAGATGCTGCTCGGAACTCTACGCGAAGAGCTCGCCACAACCGAGATGTTCATCTCGATGTTCTTTGGCGTGATAGAGAAGAAGTCATCGATGCTACGCTACTCGAATACCGGCCATCCGCACGCATTCATTTTTGGGTCATCTGGTGCCCCACGTCGGCTAGAAGCTCACGGCCCACCCCTCGGGATGTCGGACGAGGCACCGGGAGCAGACGCCATGCCGTGGCGGAAAGGCGAAGATCTGCTGGTGCTCTTCACCGATGGTATCATCGACGCGATGAACCCGGCCGGAGAACGGCTCGGCGAGCAGAAGGTCCTCGACATGATCAGCGAGAACCGCGCTCTCCACCCCGACGAGATTCTCAGCACGGTGTTCGACATGCTCGGCGAGTATACCGGCGGCGCTCCGAGCGCTGATGATCTGACGCTGCTCGTTCTGCGAAGCTGATCGTTGCCCCGCAGACGGGGCTTTCCCCCGGTCCTTAAACGCTACGGCCAACACTTTCTCAACGATCGCGACGCACTCACGGCAATTGCCGACGCAGTTCGTCTCGGCAAGAATGACGTTGTCGTCGAGATAGGACCTGGCAGGGGCGCGCTGACTGCGCTTTTGCTCGAGCGTGCCGGGCGCGTTATCGCCGTCGAGATCGACCGAGAGCTCGTCGCTCTCCTGCAGAAGGCTTATGAAGGCGACCCTCGACTTACGGTTATTGAGGGCGACGTCCTGTCCCTCAACTACGCGGACATTGTGGCTTCGCCGTTTTCAGTTGTTGGCAACGTCCCGTACTACATCACGACACCGATTCTCTTCGGATTGCTGCAGCCGCCTCTGCCGGTGTGCGCGGTGCTTCTCGTTCAGGAGGAAGTTGCTGAGCGAATTGTTGCTTCACCCGACTCGCGGGAGTACGGGGCGCTGTCGGTGAACGTCCAAACAGTGGCTCACGCTGAGATTGTGCGGAGTGTGCCAGCGAGCGCATTCACGCCGCCGCCGAAGGTCGAATCGTCGGTGATAAGAATTACGCCTCTGGAAGAACCGCTTGTCCCGCTGGGCGAGCTCGGCGAATTTCGCACTTTCGTTCAGGCAGCGTTCGGCATGCGGCGGAAGCAGCTTGCCAATATCCTGCGCTCAGTGAGACGTCTATCGCTCGACGAAGCTGCGGCGCTGTTGGAAGGACAGGGGATCGATCCCCGAGCGCGGCCGGAAACGCTGTCTCCCGCTCAGTTTGTTTCGCTGATGCGCGCGGCTCGCTCGTAAGAACCTGCTGCTCCTCTACCTCAGTCGCCCTTGTTCGTCAGAGCGAAGGTGAGACTCTCCAGCTCCATCGCCATGTTGACTGTCCGGAGCGCAACGTCGCTCGGCACGTTGAGCTGCAAGGGAGCAAAGCTGAGGATTCCCTTGATGCCTGCCTTTACCGCACGGTCAACGAGCTTTTGCGCAGCGTCGGCGGGCACAGCGAGCACGGCGATCTGGTAGTTGTTGACGGCAATGTCGCGCTCGAGCTGCGCCTCATCCCGCACGGTCACGTTGCCCCAGCGTGTCCCGATCTTCGATGTGTCGCTGTCATACACTCCGCTCACGATGAAGCCACGCTCAGCAAACCCGGCGTATCGCGCGAGAGCAGCGCCGATCTTTCCCGCGCCGATTATGCAGACACGCCACTGGCGGCCGAGACCGAGAATTTTTCGGAGGCTGGACGAAAGCTCCGGGACCGAGTAACCGAGTCCGCGCTTTCCGAACGATCCGAAGAACGACAGGTCCTTTCGTACCTGAGCCGAGGTGGTCCCGCCGAGCTTGGCGAGGTCGTCGCTCGATGTCGTTCGCACTCCGCGTGCTTCGATCTCCTCGAGGAAGCTGAGGTAGAGGGAGAGGCGGCGTATTGTCGATTCAGCTATCCGTTTCACATCTGCTTGTGAATTAGTTCACAAGTTAGATAACGTCCACCCTGACGGCAACGTCAAGCGGTTAGCTGCTGGCGGGAAGCGGTTCGCGGGTGACAGCCAACAGATACCGAAAGCTCGCGACAGCCAGGGCAGGGGAAACAGTTGACGGTCAACGGATTATCTTGTGTCCGATGGCAGTCCATGTGACCTCGGAGATCGGCAGGCTGAAGTCAGTCCTCGTCCATCCTCCCGGCGCCGAACTCTACGCGGTAACCCCCTCGACAAGAGAGGATTACCTCTACGACGACATAATGGACGTCGCGACGGCGCAGCGGGAACACCGTCGCTTCGTCGCCATCCTGGAGCGTTTCTGCGAGGTCCATTACGTCCACGAGCTTCTCGCGGAAGTTCTCACCGACGCGAAAGTGAAGCAGGTCCTCATCAGCGAGACGCTCGACATACTGCCCTCCGTCCCGCTCGCCCGTGAGCTCGAGGAAATGGCTCCGGCCGATCTGGCGCGTGCGCTCATCGAAGGACGCGAGGAAGCACCGGGCCCTCTTGCCGCCGCTCTGAACGAAGGCGGCTACGCCCTTCCTCCGCTGCCGAACCTGTTCTTCACTCGCGACGTCGCAGTCGGTCTCAATGAGCACATAATGATCGGCTCGATGCGCTACAGCATCCGCTGGACCGAGGCGCTCGTGATGAAAGCGATCTTCACCTACAATCCTCGGCTCGAGAACAAGGGGATCGTGTACGATGGCTCGGTGGAGCATCGGCTCAACTACACGCTCGAAGGCGGCGACGTCCATCCGATACGCCGCGACACGCTGATGATCGGATTCAGTGAGCGATCCAGCCCGGCGGCAATTGACCAGCTGGCGTCGGTCCTTTTCGCGAACACGGACCTCGAGAACCTGATCATCGTCGTGATGCCGGGTGAGGACATTGCGATTCATCTCGACATGATCTTCACGCAGGTCGATCGCCAGCTCTGCGTTGTGTATCCGCCGCATTTTATCGGGCCGGGCCGGCTTCCGATTCTTCTCTGGAAAAAAGGTGCGCCAAGAATGCGTGAGATGCCGAGCGTTTTTGCGGCGCTCGCCGAATGCGGAACACCGATGGAGCCGGTTCGCTGTGGCGGCGAGCGGCGCATGATGCAGGAGCGCGAGCAATGGTCGTCCGGCTGTAATTTCGTTGCGGTGCGGCCGGGTCTTGTCCTATCGTATGCGCGCAATGAGCTCACGCATCGTGAATTGGAGAAGGCAGGGTTCGACATCGTCACTGCCGGCGATTTCCTGTCGGGAGATCGGCAGATCACGGAAGAAAATCGCGCCGTCATTACGTTCGAAGGTGGTGAGCTCGTGCGCGGCGGCGGCGGAGCGCGCTGCATGACCTGTCCACTGGTGAGAGACGAGCCGTGGAACTGACGCGCATCCGGAGCTCGAGCGAAACCGCACGCGGCATCGGCATTCGGATGGAGTCCACGATTCTCGCGGAGCGTGCCGCACATTTCCTCGAGAGCGGTCCCGCTGACCCGGTTTCGCTGATCAGCTTTGTCTGCAATCTCCCAGGGGCACCATTCATTGTCGCCGAGCACATGGCGCAGGCGATCTTTGCGGGCCGCCCGGAGTTCGTGCGAGATGACGTCGGCCGCTGGCGGCTCCGTTCTGCAGTCCCCGCGTACATGCCTGAGATCGACATGTCAGACGTCGATTTCGATACCGCTCTCGCTCTTGCTCGGCGTCCGGATCCCGATGTACTCAGTGGACTCTCATACGTAGTTGTCGATGTGGAGACGACAGGGAGTCGCCATTATGCCGACGACCGGATCACGGAGGTCGCTGCCGTTGTAGTGCGCGACGGCCGGGTGAGGGAGGTGTTCGAGACGCTCGTGAATCCACAGCGGTCGATTCCTCCGTTCGTTACGAAGCTGACGAACATCACGTGGGAGATGGTGAAGGACGCGCCGACGTTTCGCAAAGTCGAGTCGCAATTGCTCGACGTGATGGCCGGGCATGTCTTTGTCGCGCACAACGCGAACTTCGATTGGCGCTTCATCTCCAGTGAAGTGCGCCGCGCCTCGGGGCGTGAGCTCGTCGGCCGCCGCCTTTGCACTGTCAAGTTGGCAAGACGACTTCTCCCGCAGCTCCCTCGCCGTTCGCTCGATTACGTCGCGGGTTACTACGGAGTTGAGATAACCGCACGGCACCGCGCCGGTGGTGACGCGATTGCGACCGCTCATTGTCTGCTGCGGCTTCTCAACGACGCCGCTGATCGCGGCTGCCTCACGTGGAGCGACCTCGACTTCATGATCGGCTTCCGCGCCCGCGTGCGCCAGGCGCGGCGTCGCCGCCGCTCAGCCATGCCCGGGCCAGTAGATAAGGACACAACTGCGTGACGGCACCGGCGCCTCTCGTCGAAAAGCGCGTGGTGGGGACTCTCACGGTCCACGCGATTCAAGCAGGTGGTCAGAAGCTTGATGGAGGCGCGATGTTCGGCGTCGTTCCCAAGCCGCTCTGGGAACGAAGGATTCCCGCGGATGAGCGCAACAGAATCCAGCTGGGTATGCGCTGCCTTCTCGTCGAGCACGCGTCCGGGCTCGTTCTCATCGATACCGGCGCGGGGAACAAGGAAGAAAAGAAGTTCAAGAACATCTACGGCATCGAGAACGAAGGCGCGGATGGGAGAACACTTCTCGAGGACGGGCTCCGCGAGATCGGCGTACGTCCCGAGGACGTGGCGATCGTGATCAACACCCACCTTCATTTCGATCACGCCGGCGGCAACACCTACCGCGACGAATCCGGCACCGTCAGGCCGTCATTTCCGAATGCGCGCTACTTCGTGAAGCGCGGCGAGTACGACTACGCCACCCACACGAACGAGCGGACGAGCGCGAGCTACTTCGAGCGCAATTTCATGCCCGTCGTTGCGACTGGAAAGTTCGAGTTCGTCAGTCGTGAGCGCGAAATAGTGAAGGGGATTCGTGTGGTGCCGACGCCCGGACACACTCCGTTTCACCAGAGTGTTCTCATCGATTCAGGCGGGGAGCGGGCATTCTTCCTCGGCGATCTATGCCCGACTCACGCGCACCTGCCGCT
>JBDSVO010000191.1:0-5716 GCA_039927215.1 Gemmatimonadaceae bacterium | reverse complement strand
CGAGCAGCCACTCGGTGTAGCTAGTTATCTGAAGGCGCCGAATGGTGCTGCCATTGTTCGTTATCGTGAGCACACTGATTCTCAGCGGGTCCTCTTTCGGTATTCCCACGCGTAAAGACGTCGCGATGTCGTTGTGCTCGTGCTCGAATACTGAGTATCCCGCACCATGCTTTATCGTGTACTGAGTGCTTTCTCTGATCGGCTCGGGCGTAGCAGTCCACAGGTCACCGTTGTCGCTGTCGTGGATGTAGATGCAATCACTGGTTGGATCCTCGACCGGATCATTGTGCCATGGAGTCAGCCTGAAGGAGCTGTTGGAAGCCCACATCGCTCCACATCCGCTCTCACTGATGCACAGTCCGGCTGCCGGGTTGCCAATGACATTCACCCACGGTGCCGGCGGAAGAGTGTCACCCGCGATTCGAATCTCGTATTCGTTCCGATTGTTGTATCCGCCGATTCCATTGAAGTATCGAAGGCCGTCACCGGAGACACTCACGGTCTCGCGCACATCCTCGGCAGTGGGAGTACCGACGGGTGACGTCGCTTTCACAGGCGTCGTTATCGGCGCCCGTGTTGCCGGCGAGGGGGTTGCCGACAGTCGCATCGTCGGAGCAATACGGGCTGACACAGGACGGCTGGGCCGCGCTATACCCGTCACGACCGGGGCGACAAGCTCTCGCGCCAGCACTTCCGGAGCCGCGGAGGCAACCCGCGCCGAGTAATCATCCTCCACGTGGGGAAACTCGAGGAAGTTTCCAAGTCCCAGTCCATCACAATCCACCTGGATCCGGGCGATGTTGTAGAGAAGCTCGACGTCTTCCGGTTTCAGCAGGTCCGCGCGCCTGATGTAAACGCCTCCCGGACGATCGAGAAATCCGGATTCGCTCGACGCCAGCACAGTCGCCATCAACTCGTCAGCAAGTTCCTGCAGGTACGTCGGGGGATGCAGGCTCAGAATCACCAGATCGCACGTGATTCCCTTGAGCCGCCAGTACTGATGGACACGAAGTAACTGTCGAACGCTCGACAAACCGGCTGGTGCTTCCAGTGTGGCGAGAAGAATTGGCCAATCCCCCGATATACCCATTGCCCATAGCTCGCCCTGCCCGAGCTGCGTCTCCTCCCCCTTTGGCGCCAGTCCCCTGAATCCGGGGTGAGCGTACATGAGATGACCAGCCAGCTCCTGGTACAGCGCCGCATCAGCCGGGCTTATCCCAAGGTCGCGAAGCTCAGCCTGTGCTTGCGCCCACGAAAGATCGAGTGCGCGACGTGCGCTATACGAGTCGTGGTACAAGTCGGCGAGCTGAATGGCGCTTTCACGATCCTCCGTCACGAACGTCGTGAAAGTCACTTCTGCGGAACGGCCGGGCGCAATGCTTACCTTCGCCCGAAGCGCGAAAATAGGATCGAGAACTGCGCCAACCGTCCCCGTCAGCTCGGCTCCGGGGTCGAGCGCAATTGGATCGCGAGTCGAGCGGCCGCGTCCCACGAAGCGCGCGCGATCTGTCTCACAAGTAACACCAGTCATCGAGCCTGGTCCGACGGCTGCGACATGTCCGCACCATCTGACTTTCTCGGTAATGGAGCGTGGCCGTCGCACTGCCAGAATCGCCGAGCTGGTTGGAAGCCACTCGGTCTGCACGAAAAGGTTACCGAACGCGGGGTGCGCGCGATCGACCTCGAGCGGTTGCATCACGATTTCGGCATAGCTCGTTATCTCGATCTCGCGAGCCGCAGACGAGCGGTTGTAGATGATGACCCGCCGAACCTCGGCAGCATCGTCCGAAGCAACAGCAATCTCCATCTGCGTCTCGATGTCACCATCTCGCCGGATAAACGTCACGCGATCGCTCGCAAATAGCACCCGGTACCAGTTGGCTTCCGCGCATACCGGCTGATGACCCGCGGACCACAGTCGTCCATTCGACAGGTCCTTTACGTAACACCACTGCCCGCGATTGTCCCTTGTTCCATCGTTGCGCCAGCGGTTGACGGCCAGTGGCCCATACTGGCACAGGCCTGCGCCTGAGTTGCTGATGATCGAGGTGTAGGGCACGCTGCCCAGAATCGCGATACGCGGCTGAGGCGTGTTGGCCGTGTCGAGCTCTCGCACCGCCGGCTTCTGGGTCTCGGTGGGCACGTGAGCGAAATCGTCCTGCGTCGCGAGATCATGGAGAACGAGACGGCGCGGAATCCTCTCCTGCAGTACAAGCTCCGCCGAGCGAACAAGTGGGTCGAGGTGAAAGCGCTGCTGCCAGATATTTCGCTTCAACGCATTGTCGAATGCGACGAGGCTCATCCCCACGTGATGAGCCATATATGCGCCAATCACCGCCTTTTTGTACCCAGGTAGCGGACGAGTGTAATCAATCGCGTCGCGGAATCCGTACGGCCCAAGCGCGCCTTCGGCTTCCAATGCAGAGAGGTTCCGGAGGGCTTGATGCGGCTCGACCGACATCGCGAGCGCCGTCGCATATGGAGCAATGACCAGCTCCTTGCTCAACCCTCGCTTTAGCGCGAGGTCGGGAACACCAAAGCCACGGTACTGATAGGTGTGGTTGCGATCGCGAACATTGTAGGCGGATTCGGAGATTCCCCACGGCACGCCGCGCTCTGTGCCGTACGAGATCTGCCGCTTCACCGCGCCGTGATGCGTCTGATTGAGCAGCGTGGATGGGAATGTTCGAAGTACGAGCGCCGGCATGAGGTACTCGAACATGCTCCCGCTCCACGAGATCAGCGTGCGTGTTCCGCCGGCGGACGTCAGCGATCGGCCAAGCTGGAACCAGTGATCCACCGAGACGTCATTCTTCGCTATCGCGATGAACGAAGCGAGCCGCGACTCGGATGCGAGCAGGTCGTAATACGAGTTGTCGAAGCTGTTTGCCGAATGTTGATAGCCAATCGAGAACAGCTTCCGTCTCGCGTCGAACAGGAATTTGAAATCCATCTCCAGCACGTATGCCCGCGCGCGCTCGCCAAGCGCCTGCAAACGCTTGATCTCCTCGGGTGTTGATTCACGCCGTCTTATCAGTTCGTTGCAGGCTTGCTTGATCGCCAGCAGATGCCCGGCAAGGTTACCGCTATCGACGGTCGAGATGTACGCCGGCTCGAGCACTCGCAGGTCGCCGAGGTTGTACCAGTTGTAGAAGTGGCCCCGGTAGCGGCGCATGCGCTCCAGTGACCGGAACACGCGCTCGAGCCGTTCGATCATCCCCTCGAGTGTGATGAAGCCCAGGTCGAAGGCGGACACGATCGCAAGACATTGAAGGCCGACGTTCGTCGGCGAAGTTCGCCCCGCTATTACGGGGTAAGGGTCCTCCTGGAAATTGTCCGGCGCCAGCCATTGAGTGTCTTCAGTTACAAACTGCTCGAAGAAATTCCAGTGGAGCTTCGCGTACCGGATAGTTGCAGTACGCTCGCTGTCGGTGAGACGGAATTCCCGTGGCGTCGCGGGTGCGCTCAATCCGGCTGCGATGGCCGGAGATGCCAGCCAGAGGCCAATCAGCGGCAGCGTCGTACCGAGAAAGAGGAGGTGCTCCCGGATTGCACCGGTGGTGAAATCTGCTTCTTCGATCGCGATTGCGACTGCGATGAGCAGCGCGATCAGCACCACTGGCCACATGCGACGCCACACTTCGAGGCGCGAGCGCGACATCGCACGCTCGACCTGCGACGCTGTCTGCCACTCCAGCAGATTTCGCTTCGTTACCTTCAGACGGATGAGCGTGCGGATTATCGCGTCGCCACTGACCACCGCCTGATGCGGGAGGAACGTCACCGCCAGCACGAACTGCTGGAGGCTCACACCGGCATCGCGCGCGACAGCCGCATAGTACGCCGGCCAGGATTGATCGCGTGGTGGACGAAGAGCCGCGAGAGTAAGTGAGAAAACCCACGGAAATGCGATCGCGCCAAGTATCAAGGCCGTCCAGATAACAGGCGAGCCCGGAAAAAAGAGCCAGCCTGCGATCAGCAGTATGAGTTGCGATATCTCGATCAGACTGCGTCGCAAGTTGTCGAAGATTTTCCAGCGCGAGATGGCCGAGAGCCGGTTCGGCATCGGACCTTCGGGACCGGGAACAGTTTGTCGCAGCCATTGGAGCAGCTGCCAGTCTCCGCGTATCCAGCGATGCTTGCGACGCGTGTACGTGAGATACCGCGCCGGGTAGTCGTCATACACCTCTATATCGGTCGCCAGCGCCGCTCGCGCGTACGCCCCCTCTATGAGATCGTGGCTGAGCAGCGCGTTTTCGGGGAACCGTCCGTGCGTCGCTTCTTCGAACGCGTCGACATCGTAAATCCCCTTGCCGGTGAAGCTTCCTTCGCTGAATAAATCCTGGTAGACGTCCGATACTGCCGTCGTATACGGATCGACTCCCGGATGCCCGGAATGAATCGCCGCGAAATAGGATGCGTGCGCACTCGGCAACGACACCCCGACTCGCGGTTGCAGTATCCCGTAGCCGCGCACGATGCGCCCGAGCTCGGGGTCGTACTCGGCGCGATTCAGCGGGTGCGCAATCGTCCCAACCAGCATCTGCGCTGCGTCGCGCGGTAGCACCGTATCGGAATCGAGAGTCAGAACGTACTTGATTCCTTGCAGACCTTTTTGGTCGCCAACGATCGTCGAGAATGCATCGGCCGCTTGTCCTCTCAGGAACCGGTTGAACTGGCCAAGCTTTCCTCGCTTGCGCTCCCAACCCATCCATACTCCCTGCTTCGGATTCCACAGTCGCGACCGATGGAACAGGTAGAAGATGTCAGGACCATCCGGGGAATACTTGACGTTCAGGTAGCGGGTCCCTGAGATCGCGGCTTCGAGGATCTCGGCATCCGTGTCGCGCGTTTCAGTTGGCGAGTCGGTGAAGTCGCTCAGAATCGCGAAGCGGAGATTCGGATCGCGGTTCGCGAGATACTGCACCTCGATATGCTCGAGCGCTTCCTTCACTACCTTCGGGCTGCCGAACAGTGTCGGCACCACAACAGCGGTTTTGTAGGGCTCGAGAATTCCGTTGTCGCGGAACTCGAACTTGGGAAGCGTTCGCGGCGGCATCAGCATCGTGATGAGCTGATTCATGATGCTGATTCCGATCTCGCTGGCCGGGATGAGCGCCATCAGCAGCATTATTACGGCGAGTAGTCCCTGCGGGTCTATCGCGCGCAACAGCACCGTCAGCGCGCCAACAGTGCCGATTGTGATGCCGCCGAAGTAGAGCGTAGTCGGGTACTTCTGCGTCCACCTGTAGATCCTTTCCCCGAAGCCGGGGGAGTATCCGGTCTGGCGCTCGAGGTCGTAGCGTCCTGCGTCAAGGAGGTAGTAGCCGACGTGACTGAGACGAGCTTCCGCACTCTTCGGCGCCACGGCGGCGAGCTCCAGCGCTGCAGTCGCGACGCTTTCCTCGGTCATCCTGGTTCGCTTCGCAATGTGCTCGACTACGTGCCGGTAATGATCGCGTGTGCCGAACGACATTTTCGGATAGTCGCCGGTCGCGTCCTTGCGCAGGATCTTCTCGGTGGCGCTCTGCGACTCGACAAACTCTTTCCAGTCGAGCCGCGAGATAGTTCGCAGGCTGGTAATGCAGTTGGCGACCGTTACCTGAGTCGCAGCGATCCGTCGGTTCGACCGCGTTACCGCTTCTTCGGCTGTCGGCCCTTCTTCCGCGATCCACTGCTCCAGCCAGATCAGCGGAGTGAAGTTCGCCTGATATCC
>JBDSVO010000190.1:0-20531 GCA_039927215.1 Gemmatimonadaceae bacterium | reverse complement strand
TACTGGCTGAAGAACAACGCTCGTGGTCCCATCACGCTCGAGATCGCCGACGCGGCGGGAAAGCTGGTGCGTCGCTACTCGAGCACCGACCCGGTCGATTCCATTCCGCGCGACATTGCGATTCCCAGGTATTGGATAAGACCTCAGCAGATTCTGTCCACGTCCGCCGGCTCACATCGCTTTATCTGGGATCTCCACTACCCGCCGCCTGCCGGCGTGACTTTCGGATATCCGATTTCTGCAATCGCGGGTGACACGCCGAAGGAGCCAGTGGGTCCGGCTGTTCCTCCAGGGCGGTACACTGTGAAGCTGACTGTCGACGGAAAGGCCTACACGGTTCCGCTCATCGTGAGGATAGATCCGCGTGTGAAGATGACCCCGCAGGAGCTCACACAGCAGTTCGAGCTCGGATTGCAGATGGCGCAGCTCACCTGGGACGCGGCCCCGGCGATCGCCGAGCTCAGACGACTGCGTACTGGTCTGAAGGAACGGATTGCCAAGGGTAGTCCGGCAGCAATAAACACAGCTCTCACGTCATTCGATGAGCAGGCGGCGGGATTTGAAACAACACCGCCGAATCCGCCGGCGGGCGGGACGTCGAATAATCTGGTTCGCCTCAGCGGACAGGCAGCGTCACTCCTGGACATCTTCGAGGGCGCTGACATGCCGCCAACGCGACAGGCCGTCGCTGCTGCACGAGAGGTTGCCGCGGGCGCCGTCCCGGCGCTCGCCGCATGGAGCCGGTTCAAGACAACCGATCTCGCTTCACTCAACGCAAAGCTTAGAGCCGCGGGTCTCACGCCCCTCGAGATTGCGCGATAGCTCGGAGCGGGCGTGACCCGCTCTCCGCTGGATCTCGATCAGGAAACGATGCGGCGGCTCGGCCACCGAGTCGCGGACATTGTCGCCGAGCATCTTGGGAGCGTACGCGATGAACGCGTCATCGATTCGATGCCGCGCGTCGAGCTAAGCAAGGAGCTACGCCGTCCTGCGCCCACCCAGGGCGTGGACTTCGAAGAGCTGATCGCGACGCTGCAACGGAGCGTGTTCCCGTATCACGCTCGCGAGCCGCATCCCGGGTTCCTCGCCTACGTGCCGAGCTGCCCGACGTTTCCTGCGGTGCTCGGCGACTGGATCGCGACCGGCTACAATTTTTTTGCGGGGGTGTGGCCGGTTGCGGCCGGTCCGAATGAGATCGAGCTCGTTGTGCTCGACTGGTTTCGCGAATGGATGGGAATGCCGCAGGCGAGTGGAGGCATTCTTACAACGGGAGGATCAGCCGCAAACCTCACGGCTGTTGTTGCGGCCCGACACCAGGCGACCGAGGCCGGCGCCGACATTTCGAGGCTGATGGTTTACACGTCGGCGCAGGCGCATTCATCGGTGACGCGCGCAGCGTGGATCGCGGGAATTCCGCGCCCGAACGTCACAACGGTTGCCATCGACGATGATTATCGTATGGTCACGAGCGATCTCGAGCGCGCGGTTGCCGCGGATCGCGCCGAAGGACGATCTCCGTTCATGGTGGTCGCCAGCGCGGGGACCACGAACACCGGTACTGTCGATCCACTGCACGAGATCGCCGACTACTGCCTCGGCCAGAAGTTGTGGCTGCACGTAGACGCGGCGTACGCCGGATTCGCGGCGCTCACGCCCGAAGGGAAGCAGATGCTGAGCGGCCTCGAGCGCGCAGACAGCCTCACGCTCGACCCTCACAAATGGTTGTTCGTGCCGTTCGAATGCGGATGTCTCATGGTGCGCGACCCGGCGACGTTGACGTCCGCCTTCCGCATCATGCCGGAGTATCTCAAGGACGTGCAGCCGGGTGAGGAGGAAGTGAACTTCGCCGATCGCGGTGAGCAGCTCACACGCTACTCGCGGGCACTGAAGGTGTGGCTGTCAGTTAATTATTTCGGTACCGCCGCCATCGCGCAGGCAATCCAGGAGGCGATGGATCGTGCTCGACTCCTCGAGGAGCTCGTCCGGGCGTCCGCCGACTTCGAGATCCTGTCGCCGGCGCAATTCGGTATCGTGTGCTTCCGTGCGAAGCCTGCGGGCAACAATGCGGGGGACCTCGACTCACTGAACGATCGAATCAATGCGCGCGTCGTGTCCGAGGGACGGTTCCTCATTTCATCAACGCGCCTGCGGGACGCGTTCTCCCTGAGAATGTGCACGGTCGGCTTTCGCACGACGATGGATGATATCCGGGCACTCTTCGCGGCCATCGAAGCCGCTCTCGACATTGAAAAGGAAATCACTGCGGCGAACCCGGAGCGGTAAAAAACTCCGCGTTCTCCCCGGCTATAGAGAAAACTCGAGCTGCCGAGGAGCCCGGGCTGCGGCAACAGCGAACGGCCCCGAGGGTCGTCCCTGCGATGCGGCGGTAAGCTGACCGGAGAACTCAGTACCATCGAGTGCCGCTCTCACAGTCTCCAAGGCAATCTGCGGCCGGTTGTTCTTGTGGCTCAGGTGAGCGAGGACGACATGAGTCAGACCTCTGTGCGCGCATTTCCTCGCGACTGCGGCTGCCTCATCGTTGCTCAGATGTCCGTAACGGCCTCTGATCCTGTTCTGCAGCCCGGGCGGATATGGCCCGCGCCGAAGCATCTCGACATCGTGATTTGCTTCGATCATCAGAATCTCAACGTCGAGCACGGCTCGCATCACCGCTCCTGTGCAAACTCCGAGATCGTAGACGATTCCGGCGCGTGCGCCCGTCTCGCGTGACGTAGCGACGACAGCGAGCGGCTCGTTCGCGTCGTGGGAGGTAGCGATCGTCGCAATATCGATATCTCCGATCGTGAACCGGCCTCTCGCCGAAATGATCTCCACCGTCGCGCGGGCGAGTGAAGCACATCCGGTGCGCGTGCCAGCAGTCGTGAGAATACGCCAGCCCCACCGTTTCGCGCCGGTCGCGACTCCTTTCACATGATCGCCGTGTTCGTGAGTGACGATCACAGCTTCGATCGACGAAGGCGCGACGTCCATGAACTCGAGGCGCTTCTGCATTCCCCGCGGCGAAAAACCGGCATCGATCAACAGGCGAGTCCTTCCGGCCTCGATTACTACAGCGTTCCCCTTGCTCCCACTTCCCAGAACTCGAACGATCACTCCGTGTTGCCTCTACTCTTATAGAAAGCGTCAGTAAGCTGCTGCCTCCCGCCCTCGCTCAGCTCGACATGGCGGCGAGCCATCATGCGCTCCGCCACTTGCAGGAATTTCTCCAGGTCGAATGTGGCGTACGGCTCGCCATCGCCCCAGGCGAATGGGGGAACGAACTTCGAGCCGACGTAACCGCCATACACATTGGCGCCGGCGCCAAGCACGGCGCCGGTTGTCAGCATCGTCCCGATTCCGGTTTTCACGTGATCGCCAAATAGTGTTCCGACAAATTGGCATCCAGTATCGCGGAGACCTTCCGGCGTCCAGAGCTGGACGGTGCCATAGGTGTTCTTGAGGTTGCTCGTGGTGGTGACCGCCCCGAGGTTCACCCAGCGGCCGAGATAGGAGTGACCTACAAATCCCGTGTGTCCCTTGTTCGAGTGACCAAGCATGATCGAGTTGCTTATCTCGCCTCGCACCTTGCAGGTATCACCGATGGAGCATGATCTGATTGCATCGCCCACGACTATCGTGTTTTCACCAATGTAGCACGGCCCCACAATCCTCGTAAACGATGAAATTGTGGCCCCTTTGCAGATTAAAATCGGCCCGGCGGTAGCGTCGAGCACGACGAAGGGCTCTATGTGAGCGCCGGTCTCGAAATAAACGCCGCTGCCACCGATCACGGTTGCGCTTGGGCCGGTGGAAAACTGCAGCTTCGACGCGAGCTCGCGGATATCCGCAGTGAGCTGCAGCGGAAGCTGATCTATGGGATCCCATACATTGTCCAGCCAGCGCCCTGCGATCCTTCTGCGCGCGTTCAGCGATCCGGGCGCGAAAGACTCGAGTTCACGAGAGCCATCAGCGAGGTCAGACGCCCGAACTGCCTTATCGATAGTCACGGCGCAGATCCGGTCGCCGTCGTGGAATCCGATCGGCGCTTCGCCGCCGGCACCCGCAGTCCGAAGATCAGTCCCTATAGCAGCTACGAATCTCGAGTTCGCGATCACTGACCCGGCGTGGATCTCGGCGTCATCAGGAACCGCGTGCGGAGCCTCAGCCTCATCGAAATGCGCGAGATGGCTAGCACCAATGAAGCCCGCCGCCCGCAATCCTGTGGCTAGCTCCCAGCGTTCCCTGATTATCAACGCCCCGGCCATCAGCTCCGAGACGGGTCGCGTCAGAGCGAACGGCTCGAATGTTCGCGCTCGGGCGTCGTCGTACAGGTATAGCGCTGTCACGGTGGGTCCTTCAGCTCATCAGGTAGCGATTCGACCAATGCTTTCAAATCCGCTGATCGCTCAGTGGTTGTTACAAGCGTAACGCCGGCCTTGGTGACTACGACGAGGTCGCTCACACCATAAAGAACCACTGAACCTTCCTCGGCGTGTACCACGTTGCCCACTGCTTCAACCGCAAACACTCTGCCCGATGAGACGTTGCCTGTCTCGTCCTCCGGCTTGACGCGACGCAGCGCTCCCCATGTCCCCACGTCGTCCCACCCGAAATCGCCTGGGAGCACTCTCACTCGGGCGCTTCGCTCCAGAACTCCAACGTCGACTGAAACCGGCGTGACCGCGTCGAAAAAGCGCTTACCACCGTCAGTATTGTCACCCGCGTCGGCCAGCGCGCGCGTGACTTCGGGCGTCAGTGCTCGAATCTCGTCCAGAAAATCTCCGACTCTCCAGACAAATATTCCCGAGTTCCATAAGTAACCGTCGTGCAGCATCCGCTCGGCGCGCTCTCGCGTCGGCTTCTCAACGAAGCGAACCACCTTCAAGGCACCGCTCTCGGTTCGATTGCCCGGCTGGATGTAGCCGAAGCCAGGATCGCCGCGTGTTGGGACAACTCCCACGGTCACGAGCGCTCGCTCCTCAATCGCCACTCGCTCCGCTGCAAGGAGTGATTCGCGGAAAGCATTATCGTCGCCGATTGCCCAGTCGGAATGAACGCAGATCATCACAGCATCTTCACCGTGCCTGCGGTTGATCTCGACAGCGGCCCACGCAAGCGCTCCGGCGGTGCCGACAGGCCGCGGTTCAGCGATGATGTTGTTCGCTGGGACGTTGGGCGCAGCAACCGCGATTGCCTCGCGCAACGCTTCGCCCGTAAGAATGAGCGTCTGCTCCGGAGGAATGATGGGTTCGAGACGGCGGAGCGTGTTGACCAGCAGCGGTTCGGAATCAACGAGAGGGAGCAGTTGTTTTGGCCGAGCCCGCGTGCTCAGCGGCCAGAAGCGCGAGCCGATGCCGCCGGCGAGAATGACACCCCAGCGGCTCAATCGTTTCCCTCGGGCAGATCCGTTCCGTCATCGGCGGTAACGCCGGTGAGCCGAGCGATGAGAGCGTAAAGCTTCTTGGGGCTGAATGGCTTGGTCAGGAACTCCGTCGCGCCGCTTTCCCGTGCATCCTGCTCGTATTTGGCCTCACCAGCTGCGGTGAGCACGATGATCGGAATATCCGCCCACTCCGGCCGCCCGCGCATGTGGTCGAGCACATCGAGTCCTGACATTCGCGGCATCATAAGGTCGAGTACTACCAGATCGGCGCCGTTTTCCCTCTCGAGAATCTCGATAGCTTCCTGTCCGTCGAAGGCGAGCGAGACGCGGAAGGGTCCCTGCTCGAGCTTGATCTTGATGATGCGGCCGATGTGCGCTTCGTCGTCGGCGACAAGGATATGGCGCTCTTCCGCCGGCTGCTGGCTGGTCATCCGTTTTGACTAAAGAATCGACGCGATCGCCTGCCGGTGTCGTCTGACATCATAGAGCAGCATGCCAAGGTCGGCGGACGGATCGGTGAGCACACAGAGAAGGGCGTCATCGCCCACGGAGGAGACGATTGCGTATCCGGACTCGTGCTCCACAAGCGCAAGGCGCATCTCGCCCCGCTGGGTTGTGTGTCCGATTTCGTCCGCCGAAGCAACCAGTCCGGGGATTCGTGCTGCCAAATCCTCTGCGTTCACTGGTATCTTGGATTGGGCGTCGATCAGCAGGCCATCGCGGCCAAGCACAACCACTGCTTCGATGCCCGGCCGCTGTCGAATGGCGACCGTCAGATCGCGAATGCTCGGCATCGGTGAATCCGTAGAAAGTGTTGCGAAGCTAGATTGCACAGAGGGTGAAGTCAAGCGGGCAATTGCTTGAACTGCCACGATTTACAGGGTATTATCGAAGGTTGCGGCGCAGCCGCCACCATCTCCATTTCCCGTCGAATGAATCTCAGAAAATCCATCGCCGGCGCCGCTCTCGCTGCGCTCGCGATTACCGCTTGTGACGATACGGACCCGTTCGCTGCACAGCTGCCAACGGTGGCGGATTCCTACACGATCTTTGCTCTAAGCGGAACGCCGCCGGCCTACCCCAGCGGCCTGAACACCGCCGCGCGCGCCGCTACGCGTGTCGATGGCAATGCCAACTTCGATGTTGCATTCGATATAAATGCCGACGGCAACGCGGTGCTCTATCCGGTTAAGCTTGTCGTGAGCTCGATCGGCGGAAACCGTCCGGTCGGGCTGAGGAAGGTCGACGGCCCGTTTGATTCCGTGAAGAGCGCTCCCACGGGCACTTATCCGCAAGACAGTGCCGTCGTCGCAGGCAGGGGACAAGTCGTTGTGGTCGAGGCAAATCGCGGATCCACAGGTGACATCTGCGCCTTCAACATCTCGCAGACCATCTACACGAAGATCGTGATCGACTCCGTCGATGTCCCGAGTCGGACCATCAACATCAGGACGGTCATGGACCCGAACTGCGGGTTCAGACACCTGGGTGAAGGAATCCCCGGCAAGTAGTAATGCATGACCTGCGCATGTTTCGGGAGCAGGTGGATACGCTTCGCGAAGGCATGCGCCGCCGGGGGAAGCTCGACGCCCTCGCGCCCATCATCGAGCGTGCGCAGGTAATCGACGCCGACAGACGTGGGATGATCCAGGCGGTCGAGGAGCGGAAGGCCGCGCGCAACAGAATCAGCCAGGAAGTCGCGCGCCGAAAGAAAGCGGGCGAGAGCGCCGACGAGCTGCTCGGACAGTCGAGAAATCTTGGCGAGGAGATCGCGCGCCTGGAGAACGAGCTCGCCGCTCTGGAGGTGGATCTCACCGCCGCATTGATGGAAGTCCCGAATGTCACGCTCCCGGAGGTCCCCGAAGGAGACGAAACGCGTAATTCGATCGTTTCTTCCTGGGGTACGCCAAAGGAGAAGGGCAGTGCGTCACCACACTGGGAGGTTGGGGCGACTCTCGGCCTGATGGATTTCGAGCGCGGCGCAAAGATCGCCGGGTCCGGATTCATATTGTACCGCGGCCTTGGCGCTCGTCTCGTCCGCGGGCTGATGAACATGATGCTCGACGTGCATGCCCGCGATCACGGCTACGAAGAGCTCTGGGTGCCCGTGGTCGTCAATCGCGCGTCGATGACTGCGACGGGCCAGCTCCCGAAGTTCGAAGATGATATGTATGCGCTGCGGGACGACGATCTCTTTCTGATCCCCACCGCGGAAGTGCCGGTGACGAATCTCTATCGTGATGAAATCCTCCTCGCGTCAGATCTTCCAAAGAGCTTCGTAACGTGCTCGCGCTGCTTTCGGCGCGAGGCGGGCGCGGCTGGGAAGGACACCCGGGGACTTCTTCGCGTGCACGAGTTCGACAAAGTTGAGCTGGTTCGATATGCGACACCCGAAACGTCGATGGATGAGCTGGAGCTGCTCACCGGTCACGCGGAAAAAATCCTTCAGCTTCTGGAGCTGCCCTACCGGCGAGTTCTCCTTGCTGCGGGAGACACGGGTTTCAGCAGCGCGAAGACCTACGATCTCGAGGTCTTTGCGCCCGGGGTGGGTGCGTGGCTCGAGGTATCGTCGTGCAGCTGCTTCACCGACTACCAGGCGCGGCGCGGAAATATTCGTTATCGCCCGGCTGAAGGCGGAAAGCCTCGTTTCGTGCACACTCTGAACGGCTCGGGCCTCGCCTTTCCGAGAATCCTCGCCTCCCTTCTCGAGCACCACCAGAATCCGGATGGCAGCGTCACACTCCCCGATGCGCTGAAGCCGTACGTCGGGGCCGACCGGCTGAGCTGACCGTGCGCCGGCCAGCTCCGGTCACCATCGCGACTGTCGCTGTCGCCGCGCTGCTGCTCTGGTATGTCATTTACACGCAGGTAGTTGTTCGCGAGCTGCGTCGCGAAGCATCCCGCGTGGGATTGATGTACGCCCGCGTGTACGACGGGCTGAACGATCCCAATCCCGATGCCGCCAACAGCACCCTCCTCGATCTCGCGCGGCACATTCGCGAATCGGGCGTTCCGCTGATACTCACCGATACTGGCGGAAATCCCACCGATACCGCGAACCTGCCGATGAGTGCGCCGCTCAACTCCCCAGAGCTGAAGGCTTACGTCAAGACGCTCGACCTGCAGAATCGTCCGATTGTCGAAGGGAACATCGGAACGGTTCACTACGGAAACACGCCACTCGTTCGCGGACTCAGAATCATTCCGCTCCTGCAGTCACTCCTGATCGGAATGTTCCTGCTCGCCGGCGCATATGCGATTCGCACACGCGGCCGGGCTGATCGCGAGCAGATCTGGGCGGGAATGGCGCGCGAGTCCGCGCACCAGCTGGGAACGCCGCTGTCGAGCATGAGCGGTTGGATCGAGTTGCTCCGCGAGTCTGGCGGCGACGAAATGACGATGAGCGCGCTCGAACACATGGACGCCGATCTGGAGCGTCTCAAGCGTGTAGCGAACCGCTTCGAGCGAATCGGACGCCCTCCGAAACGCGAGAAAGTGGATATCGGCGAGCTTGTCGAAAGAGTTGCCGCGTACTTCCGCGCTCGCGTGCCTACGCTGGCCCAGCGCGTCACTGTCAACTCGACGCGAGGAAACGAGCCTCTCGTGGTTCACGGCGATCCGGTGCTTCTGGAATGGGCCATCGAATCGCTGGCAAAGAATGCGATCGACGCGCTTGCCGGTCGCGACGGAAGAGTGGACATGTCGGCGACGGTTCTGCCCGAAGGCAGAGTCCGCGTGCGCGTGTCCGACACCGGCCCTGGTGTGCCGCGAGAGCTTAGCAAGCGCATTTTCGAGCCAGGGTTCAGCACGAAAGACCACGGGTGGGGAATCGGACTCCCCCTCGCCCGGCGAATCATTCGCGACAACCACGGGGGTGAGCTGTTGCTCACTCCCTCCGAACGCGGAGCGACGTTCGACATTATCTTGAGTTGATGAACAGAGTGAGCGACACCGCCGCGTCCGAGTCGGTCGCCGGCGATGCCGAGCCGCTCGCCCGGCTCAATCCCGCACAGCGCGAAGCAGTTCTCCATCACGAAGGCCCACTACTGGTGATTGCCGGCGCCGGGTCGGGGAAAACGCGCGTCCTGACTACGCGCATCGCCCGTCTCATCCGACACCACGGCGTCAACTCTGCGCGCATTCTCGCGGTGACGTTCACCAACAAGGCCGCCGGCGAGATGCGGGAGCGAATCGCCGCTCTTCTGGCCGAGCCGACTCCACCGGGCGTGGCGGCGCCGGATCCCGACGACGTGCGAAAAATGTGGTGCGGGACATTCCACGCGATCGGAGCAAGGATGCTGCGCACGCACGCGTCGCGCGTCGGTCGCACCCAGAACTTCACGATTTACGATGAAGACGACACACTCGGCCTCATCAGACGAGTGATGGAGCGCGTCGGCGTTTCACCAAAACAGTGGACGCCGAAGTCGATCGTATCGCTCATTTCCGACGCGAAGAATGCTCTCGTCGCGCCGGCTGAATATCAGGCGACGGCGTTCGATCCGCTGTCGCGCTCCGCAGCAGCGGTTTACGCCGAGCTCGAGGGAGCGCTGCGCGCGGCAAATGCTGTGACGTTCGACGACCTGCTCGTCCTTCCGGTCCAGGTGCTTCGCGAGAATCCGGACGTGCTCGAGTATTACAGCGATCGCTTTCAGTTCATACTCGTTGACGAGTACCAGGACACCAATCGCGCGCAGTTCCAGTTCATCAAGCTTCTTGGAAGGGGCCACGGCAACGTCGCGGTCGTCGGCGACGACGACCAGTCCATTTACGGTTGGCGTGGCGCCGACATCCGGAACATCCTCGAGTTCGAGAAGGAGTTCGCGTCGGCAAAGGTGGTTCGGCTGGAGGAGAACTACCGTTCGACTCCCGGCATTCTGGAAGTGGCCAACGCCGCGATCAGCGCTAACGTCGCGCGCCGTGGGAAGACGCTCCGTGCAACTCGCCCAGGCGGAGACGCAGTCACTCTCGTCGCGGCTCTTGACGAGCGCGACGAAGCGGATTTCGTGGTGGATGAGATCCACGCCCGCCAATCAACTGAGCAGAGACCACTTCGCGATTTTGCAATTCTCTATCGGACAAATTCGCAGAGCCGCGCCCTCGAAGACTCTCTTCGTAAGAACGCCATTCCCTACCGCCTCGTGGGAGCGGTGCGATTTTATGACCGCCGCGAGATTCGCGATCTCATGAGCTACCTCAAGCTGATTGCCAATCCCGCCGACGACGAAGCATTTCGTCGCTCTGTTGCTGTGCCTAAGCGAAAGCTCGGTGAAGCAACGATTGAAGCGGTTGCGGCAGCTGCTCGCAAAGCAAGGCTTCCCATGCTCGACGTCGCGGCGAGGGCCGAGCTTTTATCCGCTGTTCGGCCGGCGGCTCGCGAGGCGCTTCGGGACTTTGCTGCACTCGTCGGCCGCCTGCGTGAGCGGGCGAAGGACACCAGTGTGGACGACGTCCTGCGTGAGCTCGTCGATGCCATCAGGTACGCCGACTATCTCCAGGCCGACGCGCCGGAGAGTGCGCGCGACCGCCTGGAAAACGTTGCGGCACTCATCGACGGCGTGGCGGAGACAGTCGTGGACGAGGGTGGTGAGGTGGGTCTCACACCGTTGGATCACTTCCTCCAGCGTGCGATGCTCGTTGCCGGCATTGATACGCTGGACGCTGACGCCGACGGGGTTACGCTCATGACGCTCCACAACGCCAAGGGTCTGGAGTTTCCTGTCGTCTTCATCACGGGTCTGGAGGACGGGCTGTTTCCGCTGTCTCAGTCGTTCGACCAGCCGCCGATGCTCGAGGAGGAGCGTCGCTTGTTTTACGTCGGCATCACGCGGGCGGAGCGAAAGCTCTACTTGTCCTACGCCGAGAGCCGCAGGCGTAATGGCGAGTTCATGCCGTCGATACAGTCGCGATTTCTTCGCGAGATTCCGGCGGAGATGCTCGAGGCGCGCAAGACGATCAAGCTTCGCTCTGCGGGACGAACCTATTCACGCGACCGGTTTGCAGATGGCCCGGCGTATCAGAGCACGAGTGCGTGGCGGGCGAACACCGCGCGGAGCATGCATCAGGTGCCGGCGTGGCGGGGAGGTGCAACCCCTCCAGAAGCCGACGTTTCGCAGGACGAGCCGCTTTACAAACCCGGCGAAAGAATCAAACACCGCCTGTTTGGTGGCGGAGCCATCGTGGAAGTCAGCGGCCGCGGCCGAGACGTGAAGGCGGTCATCGATTTCGACGACGAAGGCGTTGGCCGAAAGACAATCAAGCTGGCGTACACCACACTCGAGAAGGGCGTCGAGTAGTGGCGGTCACACACGACGACGTCCGACACATTGCAGAGCTGGCGCGCGTAGGAGTCAGCCCCGAGCGGCTCGACGATCTTGTGCGCGAGCTGAACGGTATACTCGCGCACATGGAAGTGCTCGCGCAGGTCGAGACAACTGCGGGCGAGAGCGATCCATCCCCGTCGGGGAGACCGCCTGCTTCCACTCCGCTGCGCTCTGATTCCAGCGGTCCGATTCCAATGCTGCTGCCATTGGAATCGTTTGCGCCGGCCGCCCGCGACGGATTCATAACCGTGCCCCGTCTCGCTTCGCACGACGCCCCAGTCGATATCGCACCATGAGCGCTGCTGATTTTCCGACGCTCACCGCAGACATGATTGCGGCGCGCGTGCGTGACGGAACGACGACGCCCACGGATATCGTTCGTGCCAGTTTTGCGCGCGCTCGTGGAGTTGGCGCTGGTCGCGACGAGCTGAACATCGTTCTCTGGAGCGATGAGGACGCCGCGATCAAGGAGGCTGAGCTTCTCTCCACGCAGCTGGCGGGCGCATCCGAAGGCGGCGTGCTGGCAGGCGTGCCGATAGCCGTGAAGGACAACATTGCCACTCTGGGGCTGCCGACAACCTGCGCGTCGAAGGTTCTTGCCGGTTATGTGAGTCCTTACGAGGCAACTGCCATCACGCGGCTGCGCGAAGAAGGCGCGATCATCGTCTGCAAAACCAATTGCGACGAGTTCGCAATGGGCTCCTCGACGGAGAACAGCGCCTACGGTCCGACGCGAAATCCAATCGACATCCGGCGCGTTCCGGGTGGATCGTCGGGCGGGTCTGCGGCTGCAGTTGCTGCCGGCATCGTCCCGATCGCCCTCGGCTCCGAGACAGGCGGTTCCGTGCGGCAGCCCGCTGCGTTCTGCGGAATAGTCGGTGCAAAGCCGACTTACGGGCGAATCAGCCGTTATGGACTTGTCGCCTTTGCCTCTTCGCTCGACCACATCAGCGCGTTCGCGCGGAACGTCGACGATGCCGCGCTTGCGCTGGAAGTGATGGCAGGGGTCGACCCGCGTGATTCAACCACAGTCGATGTTCCAGTTCCGTCGTATCGCGAACAGTTTGTCTCCCGCGCGACTGTTCCAACGCCGCTGACCGGCGTCACCGTCGGCGTCCCGCGCGAATATTTTCCCGAGTCACTCGACGCGGGGATCAGGCGTCTTTGCGACCGGGCTCTCGATTATCTGCGGGAGCTTGGCGCAACAGTGCGCGACGTGTCGCTGCCGCACACGTCGCTGGCGATCCCAGTCTACTATATCATTGCGCCTGCAGAGGCTTCCTCGAACCTCGCGCGCTTCGATGGCGTGCGTTACGGCCCGCGAGTCGCTTCGGAAGAGGGTCTGCGCGGCATGTACGAAGCGACGCGGTCGGCTGGATTCGGCCGGGAGGTCACGCGACGCGTGCTCCTCGGCACGTACGTACTCTCTGCGGGCTACTACGACGCCTACTACAAGAAGGCGATGGAAGTCCGCAAGCTCATCACGCGCGATTTCACGAACGTCTTCGCGGATGGTGTGGATGTTTTGCTCACGCCCACGACGCCGACTACGGCATTTCCAATCGGCTCCATCAGCGATCCGTACGAGATGTATCTGAGCGACATCTTCACCGCCACGGCGAATCTCGCGGGCATTCCGGCGATGTCGATGCCGGTTGGTCGCTCCGAGAATCTGCCGGTGGGAGCACAGCTTCTCGCTGATCATTTCGATGAGCCCATGATGTTCCGCGTTGCCTACGCACTCGAGCAGGCCCTCGGCGAGGAGGCGCACCGATGAGCAGCGACGCGTATGAAATGGTCGTCGGGCTCGAGGTACACGTTCAGCTCAAGACACGCAGCAAGGCTTTCTGCGGGTGCTCGGCCGACTTCGGCGCGCCGCCGAACTCCAATACGTGCCCGGTGTGTCTTGCTTTGCCCGGCGCGCTTCCTGTTCTCAACGAAAAGGCGGTGACGCTCGCGACGCGGGCGGCAGTCGCGCTCGGGTGCAAGGTGAACGAGACATCGATCTTCGCCCGCAAGAACTACTTCTATCCCGATTTGCCCAAAGGATTTCAGATCTCGCAGTACGACCGCCCGTTGGCCACCGGCGGCGGACTGGCTATAACGACCGACGGTGAGGAGAAAGTGATCGGAATAACGCGTCTTCACATGGAGGAAGACGCCGGGAAATCCATTCACGACCGATATCCCGGAATCACGGCGATCGACCTGAATCGCTCCGGCGTTCCGCTCATTGAAATCGTCAGCGAGCCGGACATCCGGTCGGCCGCCGAAGCCGGCGTTTATCTGCGGACGCTTCGCCAGGTGCTGCAGTATCTGGACGTGAGTGATGTCAGCATGGAAGAGGGAAGTCTCCGCGTCGACGCGAACGTCAGTGCCCGGAAGAAGGGCGCACAGCTTGGCACGAAGACAGAAGTAAAGAATATGAATTCGTTCTCGGGTGTCGAGCGTGCACTGACGTTCGAATTCGCCCGGCAATGTGATCTGCTCGAGCGCGGAGATCGGGTCAGCCAGCAGACGCTGCTCTGGGACGCGGTGAAGGGGGAGGCTCGAATCAGTCGTAGCAAAGAGGAGAGTCACGACTACCGCTATTTCCCGGAGCCTGATCTCGGACCTTTGATCCTCGACAGAGAGTGGATTGCTTCAATTACAGCAAGCATTCCCGAGCTTCCGCCTGCGCGAAAGAAGCGCATTGCCGCTGATTTCAGCCTTGCCTCCGACGACGTCGAACAGCTCACATCGAATCCCGTGGTCGCCGAGTACTTCGAGACCGTCGCGCGCGCGACGGGCGACGGAAAGGCGGCGGCGAACTGGGTGATGGGTGAGGTACAGGCCGCACTCAACGCGCGCGGCGGCGATCTATCCGAATTCGCTGTGAGGCCGGCCGATCTTGCGCAGCTCATCAACATGATTCGTGACGGGCTCGTGAGTCATGCGGCTGCCAAGCGCGTCTTCGCGACAATGGTCGAGACGGGAAAACCACCGGCGCAGATCGCGCACGATCAGGGGCTGCTCAAGGTAGGCGGCGACGCAGCGCTTGCCGGCTGGATCGATGAGGCGCTCGCCGAACACCCCGAGGAAGCGCAGCGCTACCTCGCCGGCGAGCGAAAGCTTCAGGGCGTATTGGTAGGTTCCGTAATGAAAAAGTCAGGTGGCCGCGCAGATCCCAAGCGCGTCAATCAGCTGCTCGTGTCGCGTGCCGGCGGGGGATAAAGGGGCTCCGGAAGCTGCTTCGCGTAGTGGAGCTGTGAGCTTGGCAACCCAAAATGAGTGGTGGCCTCCCTGGCGATCTCGTCGTCGTCGCCACCTCGTCTAAGAGTAGCGCGCCGGACACGTTTCGCCGCTCTCAATGCGCGAGTTCCCGCCGGATCGAAGGAATAGGGCTCCGCATGCTCGAAGCGATTCAATAAATCGATGATGAAGTCGTACGATCGCACCATGTATGACGAGACATCCTGCTCCTGCAGGTCCCACCTGCTTTTCTCCGACACCATCTGAAAGATTCGCTGCCAGGATTCAGTGTCGGCGACGTAAACCATTCCGCGAAAGATTCTACGGTTGGTGGGCGTGCTGAAGATCGTGGGACTCAGAATGCGATCGAGGTGCTCGTCAGAGGCGGAATGATCGCGCAGTATCACCTCTCGCGCGCGCCGGCTGTAGCGCTCGCCGATGTGAGTGTCGAACCGGCTCTCCCAGTAACTGTGCCCGAGCGCAGTAGTCGTTGATGTCACCGCGAGCTGGTGCGGAACGAAATAGTTGTGCGCCACTACGTCTGCTGCGAGGTGCGACAGGTATCCGAGTCCGAAAGCGCGCATCCTCTCCGTTTTCGTATCGCCGTAAATCTCGAGTCCGACATTCCATGAGTGGCAGTGCCTGCCGGCTGCCGCGTACTTCTTCGCGATGCTCGTGTCGGCGGCGATGTTGCCGTAAAGAAAATCGTAAGGAAATGCGCCGATGAGCTCGGCGACTCCGGCGGGCAGGAGCGCGAGCGAGCGCATTACCGCCTCGCCCAGGAAGATGTGTGTGCCCGGCGTCCAGGCGTATGCGTCTGTGGGCGTCACGGTCAGTAACAGCACCGCGACGCAGAGAGCGCTGAGGAGAAAGACGAGCGGCTGTCTCACCGACGGCCGCTCCGTCTTGCCTAGATCCCTATCCGTTTTCGTTGGCGACGCACCGCTTTCCGGAGATCCGACATCTCTTCGCGGACGACGTTGTTGATCGCTTCGCGTGCAGAGTCGACGTATTCGCGAACAGAATCGGAGACATCGTCAAGCGGAAGATCGTCGATGACTTCAGCGCCGCGGTCGCGCGCTACTCGATAGCCCTTTGCTGTTCGCTTGCCGGCCCATCGCGCGCCCTCGGCGCCCTGTTCCGCCATCCACCGCGCGCCTGGTGCGGCGCGCTCGCCTGCCCAGCGCGCGCCTTCGAGTCCCGCGAGTCCTGCGTAACGGGCACCACGTCCCGCCGCGCCGATCACTGGACCAATCGGCCGGCGGCCGCTCGGTCCAGTGCGAAACAGAAGAGTTACCGCGGCGCCAACCGCAGCGCCCAGGAGCGCCGCTGTCAGCAGGTCGAACTGCTGCTCGCGATCCTCATCACCCGAGTTGTTCGTCACGGGGGCGGACGCGCGGGTGCGGCTTCTCCCACCCGGGCTCGCCTTCAATGTATCTGCCATCTAGGGACTCCTCCTTTTCGAATGCTTCATGAATTCCAGTGCGCACGCCGCGCAATGTCGACGCGGTCGAGACGAACGCCGATTCCGCTTCTTCCTGTACAACAGCGAGCAGCGCATTCAGCTCCTGAATCCGCTCTTCGGCGAGCTCCACCGAAGACATCAGCCGCTGGTTCGCCGACGCGACCGTCTGGCTCACTTTCTGAACGTCGACGCGGACTGACGTGGTGATGTAATTCACGTTGTCCGCGATGGTGCTCGCGTGGCGCATGAGCGGATTGATGTCGCCATATATCCGGTCCATCATGTCGCTGATCTTCGCGTAGCTCTTTCTGAAGTTCCACGCCGCCGGAACGAGAGCGATAGTCAGAACGAGCAAAGCGATGGACGCCAGTCCGCTCGCCACGGTGGTGATCTTCGTGAACAGTCCCGGGTCGACCTCCACCTGCTTGGTGACGATCGTATCGGGAAGAGCCTGGGCGACCTGCATCAGCCACGCCGAGCCCGTCGTCAGCCATGCGCTCATGTGCGGGTTTTGTGCAAGGGTAGGGCCATGTTGTGCTCGCTCCGAACGGCAGCGGTACAAAGAGTGCTGCTAGCGATATATTAGCGCAACCGCCCGGACTCAATGGCTCGACGCAACTTTCGTCCGCGCGGTTGCAACGTTTTCAGCCTCAGCTCCATCGCAAGAGACTCAATGCCGGCAGTCCAGTACATCGTCGAGGGTGGTCGCACCCTTCATGGTACGATTCGCCCCTCGGGGAACAAAAATGCGGCTCTGCCAATCGTGGCCGCGGCGCTCCTCAGCGACAATCCCGTCCATCTCGACAACGTCCCGCATATCAGGGACATCGAGACTCTGATCCAGCTCATTCGCTCGGTTGGCGTAAGCGTCGACTGGACGGCACCTCACTCTCTGTCTATCCACGCCAAGGAGGTGCACGCACGGGATCTCGACCCGGAGCTGTGCGCGAAGATTCGCGCATCGATTCTGCTGGCCGCGCCGTTGCTCGCGCGCTGTGGCGAGATCACCCTCCCTCCGCCAGGTGGCGACGTCATCGGGCGTCGGCGACTCGACACGCATTTCCTGGCGCTCGAGCAGCTCGGCGCGAAGATGACCTTCGAGAAAGGCCTGCTCCGCCTGAGCGTCTCCGGTTTCAAGGGCGCCGACGTTTTTCTCGACGAGCCAAGCGTTACTGGAACCGAGAACGCTCTTGTCGCTGCCTGCTCAGCGACGGGAAAGACCATTTTGCGGAACGCTGCTAGCGAGCCGCACGTCCAGGACCTCGCGCATTTCCTGACCACGATGGGTGCGCGAATCGAAGGGATTGGCACCAACATGCTGACGGTCGAAGGTGGGCGCCCACTCGGCCGCAGTGAGATGACGCACACGATTGGCCCCGACCACATCGAGGTTGGATCATTCATCGGACTGGCGGCGACAACTCGCTCGGAGCTGAGGATCGAAGCTGCGGGAATCGAGCACCTTCGATCTACCCGCATGGGTTTCGCCCGCCTGGGAATCGAGTGTGTCGAGGACGGCGACGATCTCATCGTGCCCGCGAAGCAGACGCGGAAGATCCAGGCCGATCTCGGCGATCATGTGCCAAAACTGGAAGACCAGCCGTGGCCGGCATTCCCCGCGGATACGATGTCGATCGCTATTGTCACGGCGACGCAGTCCGAAGGATTGATCATGATGCACGAGAAGATGTTCGAGTCACGACTCTTCTTCGTTGACAAGCTGATCATGATGGGCGCGAAGATTGTCCTCTGCGATCCGCATCGGGCTCTGGTTGCGGGACCGTCCGCGCTCCGCGGCGCAACGCTCGACTCACCTGACATTCGGGCGGGAATGGCGCTGCTGATCGCGGCGCTCGGAGCCGAAGGTCAGAGCATCATCAACAATGTCGGCCAGATCGAGCGCGGCTACGAGCGGATGGACGAGCGCCTCGTAGCGCTCGGCGCCGGTGTGAGGCGCGTGGACGATCGCCGGAAATGACGGCGCCGGAAGGAACGGCGTCGCAGCACACTCAATCCACAGCAACGGGACCGCTCAGAGAGGACATTCCGGAGTTTCAAAGCCTCGGAGTGCGCGCGTTCACCACCACGCGACACGCTGGTACTTTCGGGCTCGCCGGACCCAATCCGGTCGGAGAAGTGATGGCTCGCTGGACGGAGCTGGAGGGCGAGCTTTCCAGCAACGCGCGGCGCGTGGTTATCGGCCGACAGGTTCATGGCGTGCGAGTGCTGTCGCACTCCGGCGGGTGGGAAGGACTGCTCCGCACGGGTGAAGCCGATGGGCACCTTGCAACGGAGAAGGGAATCGCTCTGACGGTTTCCGTCGCTGATTGCATTCCTGTTTTCATCGCGCACGCGTTGGGCGCGGTGGCGATTCTTCATGCGGGGTGGCGCGGCACAGCAGGAAGAATTATGGACAGCGGGCTCCAAGCGCTGGCGCGTCACAAGATCCCGCCGGACGAGCTCATGGTTCACCTCGGGCCGGGCATCTGCGGGCGCTGTTACGAGGTGAGCGCGGATGTGCGAGCTCAGCTGACGGGTCAGCCGGCCAACCGCACGGGGAATGTTGACCTTCGGGCGTTGCTGGCGGAGCAGGCTCAGGAGGCGGGAGTGCAGAAGATCAGCGTGTCGGCGTCGTGCACGCGCTGCGACAACGATAAATTCTTCTCGCACCGCGCCGGAGATACAGGGCGGCAACTCGGCGTCATTGTCGCCAGTCTCTGGTAGTTCGCAGTACTCGAAGTGAGCTTGACTCTATAGTGTCGAAAGTCTAGATTCATTCTTGTCACGCGACGATCGCCGCGGACGGAAATGTGGGGATGCCCCCCACATTTTTTTGTTTCATCAGGACATCTCGAAAGTAGATGAGGGACGCCGTAGAAGACATTGTCATTAATGAACTTGCACCTCTTGGACTAGAGCTTTTCGAGCTCCGGACCGGAGGCAGCAAAGGCCGCCCTCTGCTTGATGTTCGTGTCGAGCGGAAGGACGGTGAAAAGGTCACTCTGGACGATTGCGCGAGGGCATCAAGGGCGATCGAGGCAAGACTCGATGCGATGCAATATGCGGGAACGAGATACGTGCTCGAGGTTTCATCGCCTGGGCTCGAGCGCGCGCTCAGAAACGCTAATGACTGGCGGAGGTTTGCAGGACGTGATGCGGTAGTGACGCACGACGCTGTTGCCGATGGACCGGCGGCTGGTTCGCGCGAAGGTCGCATCACCGGAGTCGAAGGCGACACCGGAGCGGAAGTGATTGTGCTGGAAGATGGTGGTGGAAATACGCTGCGGATACCGCTGGCGGCCGTAAGAAAGGCGCGCCTGGCGTTCAACTGGAATCGGTAAGGAGCAAGAGAGATGGCTGGTTCACTGGAAATCTTGTCCGCGATCAAGGAGCTGACGAACTCGAAGCAGCTCGATCGCACCGAGCTGCACGGGCTCCTGTACGACGGAATCCATGCAGCGCTCGCGAAGAAGCATGGACCCAACGTCCAGGCGGAAGTCGACATCGACGAAGACAAGGGAACGATTCGGATCGTGCGGCTCCTGACAGTCGTCGACGAAGTCACCGATCCAGCGAAAGAAGTGTCGCTGGAGGAGGCTCGCTTCGAGGATGCAGAATTCCAGGTCGGCGACGTGCTGGAGACGCCCGTCGATTTTGCTGAATTCGGCCGGATGGCTGTCCTTGCCGCAAAGCAGAGGATCATCCAGCGCGTTCGCGAAGGCGAGCGCTCTAAGATCAGGGACGAGTTCTCGAGCAGAGTTGGTGACCTCCTTTCCGGTGAAGTTCAGCAGATCGAGCGCGGCAAGCTCGTCATCATGCTCAACAAGTTCCGGGAGGCCGAGGCGATCATCCCTTACCGCGAGCAGAATCATCGCGAGCATTTCCATCAGGGCGATCCGATCCGCGCGGTTCTGAAGCGCGTGGAGGAGACACCCAAGGGCCCGCGCCTGATGTTGAGCCGCGGCGATCCGATGTTCGTAAAGGCGCTCTTCAAGCTCGAGGTTCCGGAAATTCAGCAGGGCATCGTCGAGATTCGCGCGGCTGCTCGCGAGGTGGGAAACCGGACGAAGATTGCGGTCTTCTCGCGCGACGACTCGGTCGATCCGGTCGGCGCCTGCGTCGGCCTCAA
>JBDSVO010000189.1:0-6205 GCA_039927215.1 Gemmatimonadaceae bacterium | reverse complement strand
TAATTGTCGTTGAACGTCGTGTTCTGTTCGGGGTCGAGCACCTCGAGCAAGGCTGCCGCAGGATCTCCGCGATAGTCCTGTCCCAGCTTGTCCACTTCGTCGAGCAGAATCACCGGATTAACGACTTCACCTCGGCGCATCGCCTGGATGATTCTGCCTGGCATCGATCCGATGTACGTGCGCCGGTGGCCGCGAATCTCCGCCTCGTCGCGTACGCCGCCCAGCGCCATGCGAATGAACCGACGGCCGAGCGCACGGGCGATGGAACGGCCAAGTGACGTCTTTCCAACGCCCGGCGGGCCGACGAAACACAGGATTTGCCCTTCGATATGGCCAACCAGAGACAAGACCGCGATGAAGTCGAGAATCCGCTCCTTCACTTCGTCGAGGCCGTAGTGATCCTCGTCGAGGATGCGGCGCGCGTGCGCGACGTCGAGCACGTCGTCGCTTCGCTCCACCCACGGAATCCCGATTATCCAGTCGATGAAATTCCGCGAGACCGTGAACTCGGGTGACATCGGCGACATGCGGCGAAGCTTTCGCAGCTCGCGCATGGCGCGAGTCTTAACCGTCTCGGGCAGCGCCTTCTTCGTCAGTTGTGCTTCGAGGTCGGTGTAGTCGTCACCGTCCTCTTCGCCCAGCTCCTTGTGAATCGCGCGCAGTTGCTCCTGCAGGTAGAACTCGCGCTGATTCTGAAAGAGTGCGCCGCGAACGTCATCGTCGATTTTCCGCTCGAGCTTGAGCAGCTCGCCTTCGCTCGCCAGAGTGTCGGCCAGCGATTCGAGCAGGTCCTTCAATGTTCTCGACTGCAGCAGACGCTGCCGGAGATCGAACTTCACTGCAATGTGAGCCGCAACGCCCCAGGCCTGGCGCTCTTCCGACTCGGTGCTCTGGATGAGACCCACAACTTCAGGTGGAATCCGGCGGTGCAGCGCAACGTACTCCTCGAACCGCGTCAGCACGCGATTCGCAAGTGCGCGGATCTCGGAGGGGCCGGCAGATGATGCCCACTCGATCGGAGCAACGTTTGCGCGGATGTAGGCACCAGTTGCGGTATAACGCGTGACTTTCGCGCGCGCGAAGCCTTCGACGAGCACCCGCGTGCTACCGTTTGGAAGGCGCACCACCTGAAGAACGCGACCGATCACGCCGGCGCGGTGAAGGTCAGCGGCGCCCGGCTCCTGGGTCTCGCCTTCCTTTTGAGCGACGAGAAGAATGAGCTTGTCGGCCTCGACTGCCGCATCGATTGCGGCCAGAGACGCCGGCCGGCCGACGAGCAGGGGAATCACGACGTAAGGGAAGACGACTACATCGCGCAGTGGGAGAACGGGAATGCGATCGGCAGCCTGCACCGTCTCGCCTTCGCGCAGATATTCCTGTGTCACAATCTGATTTCTGTTAAGGGCCCGGGCGCTGTTGCGCTGCGGCCGTTGGAGCGGTCAGCGAGTTACGCTTCCTTCTTGCGTCTGACCGGCGAGATCTCGAGCAAAGGCTGAGTCCCATTGGTAATGCAGGACTCAGTCACCTTCACTTCGACAACGTCCTCCCTGCTCGGCAGGTCGAACATCACGTCCATGAGGACTTCCTCGAGGATTGCCCTGAGTCCGCGCGCGCCGGTGCCGCGCTTCAGTGCCTTCGTCGCAATCGCGGTAAGCGCGCCTTCCTCGAAAGTGATCTTCACTTCCTCCAGGCCGAACAGCTTCGCGTACTGCTTCGTGAGAGCGTTCTTCGGCTCCTTGAGGATTCTCACCAGCGACTTCTCGTCGAGAGCATCGAGCGCGACAGTCACCGGAAGACGCCCAACGAGCTCGGGGATCATCCCGTAGCGCAGCAGATCGTCCGGCTCGACCTCGCCGAACGGATTCGTCTTGTCGTGCGCCTTGAGTCCAGCCTGGTTGTTGAATCCTATTTGTCTTCGACCGGTACGCGCTTCAATAATCTTCTCGAGCCCGTCGAATGCGCCGCCGCAGATGAAGAGAATATCCTTCGTGTTGAGCTGAATGTACTCCTGCTGCGGATGCTTGCGACCGCCTTGTGGGGGCACCGAAGCGACAGTCCCCTCGATGATCTTGAGCAGCGCCTGCTGCACTCCCTCGCCCGACACGTCGCGAGTGATGCTCGGATTCTCCGACTTGCGCGCAATCTTGTCGATCTCGTCGATATAGACGATTCCGCGCTCGCACTCGGCGATGTTGAAGTCTCCCGCCTGAAGCAGGCGGACCAGAATGTTCTCGACATCTTCACCGACATAACCCGCTTCCGTCAGCGTCGTGGCGTCAGCGATTGTGAATGGAACATCGAGAATTCTCGCCAGCGTCCGCGCGAGCAGTGTCTTGCCGACACCGGTCGGACCGATCAGCAGAATATTGGATTTGTCGAGCTCGACGTCGTCGTCCTTGAGGGAGCTCGAGTTGATTCGCTTGTAGTGGTTGTAAACCGAGACCGAGAGGGCCTTCTTCGCGAGTTCCTGTCCGATCACATACTGATCGAGGACGTCCTTGATCTCCTGCGGAGACGGAACCTGAGTTATCGCCTCAGAAACCTCGCGCTCCTCATCCTCGGCCAGGATCTCGTTGCACAGCGCAATGCATTCATTGCAGATGTACACCGACGGTCCGGAGATGAATTTGCGGACCGAATCCTTCGATTTACCGCAGAAGGAACAGCGGAGGTGTTTGTCCTGCGACATGAGCTGGAGGCGCTAGAGAGGTAAACTGGGGCTTGTGAACAACTAACAGCGGTTTCCGGTACGGTCAAGCATTAGATAGGACGATCGACCCCGGAGCTCGGAAGGCTCATGGAAGATAACGAAAAACCACCCGCCCCATCGCCCTGGCGGTCAGGAGCCCGTCGTCCCCGAGACGGCTGAGGTCCCGGCCAGCCGTTAACTTCGTTCCCTCACTGAGTCCTAGCGCTTGAGCGCCTCCTCCATCGTACCCCGATAGTTCAAGACGTTGTCAATAAGCCCATAGTCACGGGCTTCCTCGGCCGACATGAACCGATCCCGATCCATGTCCCGCTCGATCTGCTCGATCGGTCTACCCGTATGTTTAGAGAACAGCTCGTTCATCTTGGATCTAAGGTAGAGGATCTCCCTCGCCTGGATCTCGATGTCGGATGCCGAGCCCTGCGTGCCGCCGCTGGGCTGGTGTATCATGATCCGGGAGTGGGGGAGCGCGGACCGCTTTCCGGGCCTCCCGGCGGCCAGAAGGAACGATCCCATGCTCGCTGCCAGGCCCATGCAGTTGGTGTTAACCGGGGACTTCAGGAATTGCATTGTGTCGTAAATCGCCATCCCGGCGGAAACGCTCCCGCCCGGTGAGTTGATGTAGATGTGGATGTCGCGCTCGGGATTGTCGGCTTCCAAAAACAGAAGCTGGGCAATCACGACATTCGCCACATCATCGTTGATCGGGGTGCCGAGGAAGATGATGCGGTCCATGAGGAGGCGGGAGAAAACGTCGTAGGTCCGCTCCCCGCGGCTCGACCGCTCGATTACATAAGGCGTGTAAAGTGTCGGCATGACTGACTGTTCCTCAGCTTTCGGTTTGGATTTCGTTTCGTTCCATGAGCCACTTGAAGACTTTGTCCTCGGTCAGGCTGCGCTCGATTTCCTTGAGGCGTCCGCTTTTTTCCATCTGGGCGTAAAGCTGTCCCGGATTTACCCCGCGCTTCTCAGCCTGTTCTGACAGCCTGTCGTCGATGTCCTTCTCGGTCGCCGCGAGCTGCTCACGCTCCGAGATCGTCTCGATGACAAGATCGCGCCGGATCTGTCTCTCGGCCATGTTCCGGAATTCCGTCGCGAACCGTTCCCGTTCTTCCTCGGGGACCTGATAGGCTTCGGCGTAATTCTGGACCATTTGCTGAACCCAGCTCTTCGGGATCTCGAATGGGTTTGCGCCGATGATCTCGTCAACGAGCTTCTGCCTTACGTCAGCGTCGGCTTCGCGGGTTACGTGCTCCGTAACGTCCGTGCGTATCGCAGTGCGAAGCGCGTCGAGCGACTCGAAGTCTCCGACCTCCCGCGCAAAAGCGTCGTCGAGGGGCGGAGCTTCCTTCCGTTTGACGTCATTGAGCGTTATCCGAACGGTTTTGGTCTGACCGCGCTGGGCTTCATCGGGGAAATCGTCAGGCCATCGTACCGGCCGCTGGACGGTTTGTCCCGGTGTGGCCTCCATGATCAGCTCCTCGATACCAGGAATTGCCTGTCCCGTGCCGAGAACGAGAGGGTAGGCCTTTTCCTCGCCCGGGGCATCTGGCTTATCGCTCGTCGAAAGCTGGACGTTGACCATGTCACCGGGCATCGGCTTGTCTTCGACCGGAGTCCAAGCCGCGCGCTGATCCCGAATGTGCTCGAGCTGGTCTGCAACCGCGTCCTCGTTGACCACGGCCTTTTTCCGCGTTACGCGGAAGCCGGAGGTGCGTGCGAGCTCTATGGTAGGGCGGAGCTCAAAGTGCAGCTCGAAGGTAAGGGGCTTGCCTTCCTCGAAGGTGAGATCGTGGACGTGAGGCTGCGACGCCACTTTGAGATCCTGCTTCTCGATTACCTCTTTGTAGGCGTCCCGAACCAGGGCTTCAACCGCTTCCTGGCGTATGGCGTCCGCGAACTTCTTACGCACCATTGCCGCCGGCGCTTTGCCCGGGCGGAAGCCAGGGAGCCGAACCGAGGATGCATAGCGCTTGGCAGCCTTGTCCTCGGCGTCACGCACGGTTTCAACCGGAACGGATACCTGGACGTGGCGATCGACTCCGCTGGTCTCCTTCGGCGTGATCTCGATATTCATTCACGCAATATAACAGGCAGCGCTTCTTCTCAGACTCGATCGTCGAGACCTTTGACTCCTGCCATGTGGGCGCAGTTCGCACAGCAGTAGAACGTGCCATTGCTCTCCATGCCGTGGCCGATAATACGGCAGTCGCAATGGGCGCAATGCGGCGCCATCGCATGAATGGCGCACTCGAATGAATCGAACGTGTGTGATTCTCCGCCACGCGAAACGGTAAACGACTTGTCGTAGTCGTTCCCGCAGACTTCACACTTCGCCATCTTGGCCTCGCGAGAGATTGATAGCACTTGGGTCTGCGCGTTTCGGGCCAGAGCGCGGCGCAGTCCGTTATTTTTTGGTCATGTGCGGACGATCAACACTCCACGACGCTCCGACGAACATCCTCGAGCGGTTCAGTCTCCCGCCTGTGCTTCCGGGATTTGAGCCGCACTTCAACATCGCGCCGACACAGCAGCAGTGGACGATCCTTCGGCAAACCGACGGAGCTCCGGCTGCGCGGCAGATGCGATGGGGGCTCATTCCATCGTGGGCAGCTGATCCATCTATTGGCAATCGACTGATCAACGCGCGGGCGGAGTCCCTTACTGAAAGAGCAGCTTTCAGCACGCCGCTCGAGAGTCAGCGCTGCATCATTCTCGCCGACGGATACTACGAGTGGCGCGTCTCCGGGAAGTCGAAGATTCCCATGTATTTTCGTCTCGCCGACGGCAGAGCATTCGGGCTTGCGGGGCTGTGGGACCGCTGGGATGGAGGCAATGCTCCGCTCGAGACGTGCACCGTGATCACGACATCCGCCGGCCACCGCACGCGTCAATATCATCATCGGATGCCGGTGATGCTGGTGGACGAGGCGACCACCGCGTGGCTCGACGGCACGGCGACACCGCGCGAGTTGCTGCGGATGCTGATCTCTTATGAGGCCGACGACCTCGAGATGTACGACGTCGGCAAGCAAGTCAACAACGCTGCAAACGATTCGCCCGAATGCATCTTGCCTGTCTCGGCGGCTGCGGAAGGTGTCAATGATGAGGAAGCGACCACGAAGAACATCAAGAACACGAAGAACACGAAGAAGACTGACGCTGCGGAGCAATTCTTTTTGGGGGAACTGCTCGCGCCGGTACGACCTCGATCGCCGGGGTGAGTTAACCCTTTAAAAGAGGGTCCGCTCCCGATCGAGTGGGTGATTTGGGGGACAAACCCGTCCAGTGGCGTGTTATGAGTTTACCGTTGTCCGTTATCCGCTTTTCCGTGATTGACCGACTCCGAACCCGAGGATGTCCTTGTTGAACCGGGCACATGGGTGAGCAGAAAACCGGCACATCGGTAAGCCACTGCTCGGCAGCTTGCGATCTCCGGGTGATCGAGAGAAAACGAAATTGCTGCGGGGTGTCAAATGGAGCCAGTCCACTGAAGCC
>JBDSVO010000188.1:0-7718 GCA_039927215.1 Gemmatimonadaceae bacterium | reverse complement strand
GTCGACGACGACGTCGCTCACAGCGATTGGGAACAGGACCTCTATCGCATGGGCGTTCCGCCGGAGATGGAGATTCGCTTCGCCGACGTTCCGACTGCTGTGAGGGATCATGCGACCTACGCCAATGATCCCCTCCACAGCATTGTTCTCACCGGGAACATCGCGACGATGCACGCATTGTTGCGTGGAGTCGAAACCATACGCGCCGTCAATGTCGGTGGGTTGCATCACCGCCCGGGCCGGACGCAGAAGATGCGATATGTCTTCCTGACGCCGGACGAAGAGCGTGAGCTTCGAGAGATGATTGCCTCCGGAGCAAAAGTCACTGCGCAGGACGTCCCGGCCGCGCGCGCGATCCCGATGGATGAGGTGCTCGGCGCGCCCAAAATAGAGAAGTCTGCGTGAGCATAATGGACGTTGTTCCGATCGTTTTGCTTGCCGCGTTGCTCGGGGTGGATGTCGTCACTTTTCCGCAGGCGATGATCTCCCGCCCAATTGTCGCAGCAACGGCGGCAGGCGCATTCCTCGGCAATCCCGTCGCGGGATTGGTGATCGGCTCTGTGCTCGAGCTCATTGCGCTCGGCATGCTTCCGTTCGGCGCGTCGAAGTATCCCGAATGGGGCTCGGCAAGCGTTGTTGGCGGGGCGCTTTTCGCGTCGCAGCACGGTATGCCTCCCGGCGCGCTGGCTGCCAGCGTGCTCGCCGCACTGCTCACTGCGATAGTGAGCGGCTGGAGCATGGTGAGACTCAGACGCATCAACGCGTTTCGGGCGACCCGACTGCGCAGCGAGCTGGATGCCGGCTCCGCCGACGCAATCGTCGGACTCCAGATTTTTGGTCTCACGGCTGATTTCGTTCGCGGGGGTCTCGTGGCGCTCGCGGCGATGTTGTTGTTCAGGCCGCTGATTCCCGCCGTCGTCTCCTTTTGGAACCCTGGCGCCGTTTACTCACAGGCGATAGTCGTCGCGATTGCCTCCGTCGTCGCCGCAGGCGCTGTCTGGAAAATATTTCACAGCATTCCGTACGCTGCCGGCTTTTTTCTTTCGGGCCTGGCAGTGGGTACCACCCTGCTGATGATGACATGAGCACGAGCGCTATCAGCGAAGCACGCCTGCCCGTCTCAACCTGGCTGCGGATTTATCTCAGGCTTTTTGCCGTGCAGGGATCGTGGAACTACGAGATTCTGAACGGCAATGGAATCGCATTCTGCATGGAGCCAGCGCTGCGGCTGCTGCCTGGCGGGCGAGGTGGAGAGGCGTACACCAATGCGCTCTCGCGGCACGCGCGGTATTTCAATTCGCACCCGTATTTCGCCGGCGTGGCTGTTGGCGCGCTCGCTCGCGCGGAGCTGGACGGAGTAGCACCGGGGATGATCGAGCGGTTCCGCATCGCGCTCGGCGGACCGCTCGGAAGCGTTGGCGATCGACTTGTGTGGGCGAGCTGGTTGCCGCTCTGCTCGCTTGTCGCGTTGACTGCATTCGGTCTCAATGCGCGACCCCCACTGGTCGTGGCTATCTTTGTATTGCTCTACAACTTCGGTCATCTCTCACTCCGCGCATGGGGACTTCGAGTTGGGTTCGAGCGGGGACTGCGAGTTGCCGATGCGCTGGGACACCCGCTGTTACGACGCGGCCCGCAGTACGTCGGAGCTGCCGCGTCGTTCTTTGCCGGCATCGCGATACCTCTCGTTGCGCACCGTGTCGCGGGTGACGGAAAGGCACTGGCGCTCGAGATCACGCTGTTTGCAATCATCGGGGGAATCCTGCTGGCACGGTTCGCGGAACACTCCGAAGGATGGCGTCTCGCGCTCGCCGTTCTGGCCTTGTTCGTCCTTTACTCGGTGCTCCGCTGATGCCGGAGCGCACCGTTCGCATCATCAACAAGCTCGGTTTGCATGCGCGCCCCGCTGCCGAAATCGTGAAGACGGCCGCCCGCTTCAAGAGCGAGATCACCATCGTTCGCGATGAGCTCGAGGTGAATGGAAAAAGTATCATGGGCGTGATGATGCTCGCGGCCGAATTCGGGTCGACGATTCTGCTGCGTGCCGAAGGCGCCGACGCGGATTCTGCGCTCGATGCGCTGGCGGCGCTCGCCGCGGCGAAGTTCGGAGAATCGTGACTCTCGAACGCACGGTCGCCGACAGACGCATCATCGGCATGCCTGCATCGCCGGGCATTGTCGTCGGACCGGTGCATCTCCTCCTGTGGGAGGTGCCCGAAGTTCCGCACACGATTGTCCCTGATGAGGCCGTGCCGGGCGAGATCGCGCGGCTTCACGATGCGATCGATAAGGCAAAGGCGCGTCTCGAGCAGGTCAAGAAGCGCGCGGAGGCTCATGCGGGTCCCGAAGAAGCCGCGATCTTCGACGTGCAAATCCACATTCTTTCCGACGGCGAGCTGATCGAGCGGGTCGAGAGCCTGATTCGACAGAACATCGGAGCAGAAAAAGCATTCGACCTCGTCATGATCGAATGGCGCCAGCATTTCGCGCGTCACGCGCAGCCGATGGTTCGCGAGCGGGTCGGCGATCTCACCGACGTTCAGATCCGCGTTCTCAGTATTCTCCTGGGGCTGCCCGATCATGATCCCGTTGATGTGCCAAAGGGCTCCAACGCGATTCTCGTCACGCACGATCTGACGCCGAGTCTGACGGTGCAGCTCGATCGCGAGGCGATTTCCGCTATCGCAACGGATGCCGGCACGCGCACGTCGCATGTCGCCATTCTCGCGCGCTCACTCGGCCTGCCAGCCGTCGTCGGCCTTCGCGACGCGACCAGCCGCCTACACGCGGGCGAGCAGGTAATTCTCGATGGATCGTCAGGCCTGTTGTTGCCGGATCCTACGCCCGCGCAGATAGAGGCGTACACGGATCGCGCTTCGCGCGAAGCCGCCGACGACGAGGAGCTGCGCCACCTGGTCGGCGCCGAGCCGGTTACTCTCGACGGAATCAGAATCACACTTCGCGCGAACGTCGATCTTCCGGAGGAAGCGGAGCACGCGGCGCATTCAGGCGCTGAAGGTGTCGGGCTGATGCGCACGGAATTCCTCGTTGTCGGGCGGGCTTCGATGCCCGACGAGGAAGAGCAATATCGCGCTTACACGAAAGTCGTCTCGGCGTTCGACAATCATCCAGTCGTGATTCGCACCTTCGACATGGGTGGCGACAAGCTGCCAATCGGGGGATATCCGACTGAAGCCAATCCGTTCCTGGGCTGGCGGGCGATTCGCATGTGCCTCGACGAGCCCGAGCTGTTCAAGACCCAGCTGCGCGCGCTTCTCCGAGCGGCGATGCATGGCGACGTGCGCATCATGCTGCCGTTGATCGTGACTGTCGACGAAGTGCGCCAGGCGCGGCGGCTGTTGAAAGAAGCCGCTGCCGAGCTGGATGCGCGTGGAGTTGAATACCGCCACGACCTTCCGCTTGGGATCATGGTGGAGACGCCGGCCGCAGCCGTTGCGGCTGACACGCTGGCGCACGACGTCGCTTTCTTCAGCATCGGAACGAACGACCTGGTGCAGTACACGCTCGCGGTCGATCGCGGAAACGCGAATCTCGCCGCGCGATTCACGCCCTTGCATCCAGCGGTTCTCAGGCTCATCAGGCGGATTGTCGAAGTCGGAGATCATCACGGGCTTGAAGTGAGCGTTTGCGGCGAGATGGCGTCGCAGCCGTTGATGGCCTTCGCTCTGATTGGTCTCGGCGTTCGCCAGCTGAGCGTGGCGGCGCGCTCGGTTGCAATCGTAAAGCGCATCGTGAGAGGCGTTAGTGCGCAAGTCGCAACTGACGCTGCCGACGCTGCACTAGACACGCAGACTGCGCGAGAGTCGGAAGCGTTGCTGCGCGCGCGTCTCTTGTCGGCGTTTGGAGACGCACCTTTCCTCCGCGATGGGTTGCCCGACTACGTGGACGGGAATACTTTTGAGGGATACGGCGGACCCTAGACCATTGGTGGCACGAATCGTACGGCGTGCCGTCAGTTCGCCTCACCCTGTCCCACTCCCTGAGGGATATCGTGCTCGATCGACATCTGTTCACCTCTGAATCAGTTACCGAGGGTCACCCCGACAAGGTAGCTGACCAGATATCGGACGCCATTCTGGACGCAATCCTGGCGGACGATCCAATTGCCCGAGTTGCATGTGAGACGCTCGTCACTACGGGCCTCGCGTGCGTCGCCGGCGAAATCACAACTGAGACCTACGTTCCGATCGGCGACATCGTTCGCCAGACGATCGAGCGCATCGGATATACCGACGCCACCTACGGATTCGATTCGAAGACGTGCGCCGTTGTAAACACGATCGGCCGGCAATCGCCCGACATCAAGCGCGGCGTCGACACCGGCGGTGCAGGCGATCAGGGAATGATGTTCGGTTATGCGTCGGATGAGACGGAGGAGCTGATGCCTCTCCCGATCCTCCTGGCGCACAAGCTCACACGTCAGCTCGCGGAATGCAGGCGCAATGGAGCCGGCGACATATTGAGACCTGACGGCAAATCGCAGGTCACGGTTCTCTACGAGGATGACATTCCGATAGCAGTCGATACGATCGTGATTTCAACGCAGCACAGCGACAAGGTGGCTAACCGAAAGCTCCACCAGCTGGTGATTTCAGAAGTAATTGAACCTGTTATCCCAAAAGAGCTTAGAGCCAAGGATATAAAGTATCACATCAACCCAACGGGGCGGTTTGTCGTGGGTGGTCCGCAAGGCGATGCCGGACTAACCGGGCGGAAGATCATCGTCGACACTTACGGTGGGATGGGCCGCCACGGCGGCGGTGCATTCAGCGGAAAGGATCCTTCGAAGGTAGACCGCAGCGCCTGCTATGCCGCGCGCTGGGTTGCGAAGAACATCGTTGCCGCGAAGCTAGCGCGGCGCTGCGAGGTTCAGCTCGCCTACGCGATCGGCGTCGCGAGACCGGTGTCGGTCGCGGTAGACACGTTCGGCACGAACACCGTTCCCGAGAGTGCGATCATGCGCGCGGTCGCGGAGGTATTCGACCTGACGCCCGCCGGGATCATGAAAGCGCTCGATCTTCGCAAGCCGATCTACGAGGTGACCGCAGCGTATGGGCACTTCGGCCGCGCACCACGAAAAGATGGCGGCGGCAGGAACGGAAAGACGTTCTTTACGTGGGAGAGAACGGATCGCGTTAAAGAGCTGCAACGCGCGGTCAAGTCCTAGGTTCTGAGAGCTGCGGTCCGCGATCCCTCTCGCGGACCGATCTTCATCCCGATTGTTCCGAGCGTTACATTCCGAGAATGCAGCTCGTTGAATGTGAGGTAATGCGCCTCGGGCTCGATCGGTCGAACAATTCCTACGTAGTGATTCTGCGGGAGAAGGAAGGTGAGCGCCTCCTCCCGATCTGGATCGGGCAGTCCGAGGCTGAGTCGATCGTCATCGAGATGAGCAAGCTGCGCCGGGAGCGTCCCCTCACTCACGATCTCTGCAAGACGCTCATCACCGGCCTCGGCGGAACACTTCGCCGGATTCAGATCACCAAAGTCGAGAACAGGACGTACTACGCGGAGCTGCACATCCGCGTCGAAGAGCGGATGATTCAGATCGACGCGCGGCCTTCCGACAGCATCGCGATCGCGCTCCGATTCGCCGCGCCCATCTTCGCGCAGGAAGACCTTCTCACGTCGCTGCTCTTCGACGACAGCTCCGACGAGTCCGAGGCGATCCCTTCTGCTCCAGAGGTAGAGCAGTCCGATGAGATGACGCCATCGCAGCTTCAGAAGTATCTGGAGAATCTGCGCCCGGAAGATCTTGGGAAGTTCAATATCTAGAGCGAGTCTCGTTCTTTGCCTCGCGCTCTCGTCGCTGGCCGGAGCGCAGGCCCCTACAGAAACTCCCGAGCGCGACCAGGATTCCTCAGTCAGAACTGACGCGAATCAGCGGGTCGAAGGGCAGGTCGTGCGTCCCGGAGCGAGAGATATGCTGCCGGTACCCAACATTGTCGTGACGCTTCATCGCGTGGGCTCCGATCGCGCGGCGCCACTCGACTCCGTTCGGGCAGATGCCAACGGCAGATACTCATTCAATTATCGGCGCTCGGGCGACGAGTCCGCGATCTACTTCGCATCAGCGTTGTACGGAGGCATTGCCTACTTCACGCCGGCACTTCACCACGAGCTCGTGAAGGGAGAGGAAGCGGAGATCGCCGTCTACGACACGACTTCTGCCCGGTTTCCCATCGGCGTCCGCGGGCATCATGTCATCGTCTCGGCTGTGGACGCCAACGCGGCACGGACGGTTACGGAAGTCTACGAGCTGGCGAATGACACATCAGTGACCAAGATCCCGTCCGGCTCAACCCATGCTGGTGCGGTGTGGGTCGGAACGCTGCCCGCAGGCGCAACCGGATTTCGTGTTTCGCAGGGAGATCTGCCTGCATCCGGCGTGACTTTCGTTGACTCGCGTGTCGCTGTCTTCGCGCCCATCGCTCCCGGCTTGGCCCAGCTTTCATTTAGCTACAACCTCTCCGCGAGTGCATTTCCGCTTCGCATTCCGATCGAATCGCCCACGCAGATATTCGAGGTTCTGGTGGAGGAAGAAACGGGATCGGTATCCGGTGCAAAGCTGCGTGAGCAGAGTCCGGTGTTGCTCGAGCAACGATCATTCCGGCGCTTTCTCGCGGATGACGTCCCGCTGAACTCGGTGGCAGTTATCGATTTGCCGCCTGTTAAGACGGCGAACGCTGTCGATCGTCGCTATCTCGTTCTTCTTACAGTACTGATCGGCGGCGCAATGATCTTCGCGCTTGCACGCGCACTTAGTCGACGATAGCTTCGAAATACAATTGATCGCGAACGGGAGCCACGGAAACCGGTGAGACGCCGGTGCGGCCCCGCCACTGTAACGGGTATCAAACGCGCGCTCGTAGCACCACTGGTCGGGAGAAATCGGCCGGGAAGGTGAGCGCTGCGGCCCGGAGCCAGGAGACGACTCTCATTCGCGCCACGTTTTCAGAACCTCGGGGGAGGCGCTGGTGGCGATCGAGGCGTCGTATTCCGGCGCGTTGACGTTGCGGGTGTTCTCTCTCGAAGAGGATGCCCGTTTTGCGTATCGCGTCTCTCATCTTCAGCACAGTTGTCTCGCTGTCAGCCTGCTCTGCCGAGCGCGGGAGACCTCCGGCTCAGCTTACCGACGATTTCGGCGACACCGTCGTCGTGCGCGCAGTTCCAGCGCGCGTAGTGTCGCTCAATCCGACAACGACGGAAATCGCCTTCGCCCTCGGCGCCGGCACCCGGCTTGTTGGCCGCACTCATTGGGATCTTTACCCACCCGAAGCAAAGAATGTCCCCGACCTCGGCAGTGGCATCCGTCCGAATGTTGAAGCAGTACTCGGCGCGAAGCCCGAACTGGTACTCCTTTACGCGAGCATCGACAACCGCGAGGCGGCGACGAAGCTCCGCGCCGCTGGTGTGAACACGCTTTCTCTCAAGGTTGACCGCATCGCCGATTTTTATCGAACGGTGCGACTCATGTCACTGCTCATGGGCGACACCGCCAGCGGCGCTGTGCTGTCGGACTCCGTTAACCGGTCGCTCGAGCGCGTGCGGCGCGCGACGGCAGCTCTGTCCAAGCCGACAGTGTTCTGGCACATCTGGGATGCGCCGCTCATCACGATCGCGCGCGGCAGCTACATGAATGAGCTCATCGACATCGCTGGGGCCAGCAATGTGTACGGGGAAATGACGGCGGCGTC
>JBDSVO010000187.1:0-2729 GCA_039927215.1 Gemmatimonadaceae bacterium | reverse complement strand
GATGTCGTGCTGATCAACTGCGCGCTCGAGCGCCGACAGCGCCGCGTCAGTCTCGCCGAGCCCGACGTACGCGAGCGCGAATGCGAGCGGGCTGATCTTTTCCGACTTTGCGCGCTCGGTCAGCTTTGCGAGAAGCGCGCGCGCGCGCTCCTTGTCCCCGCTTACTCCATACGCATAGGCGAGCTGTCCCTGCCGTAAAGCCAGGTTTGGGTCGAGCCGGGCGGATAGCTCCATCTCGCGAACGCCCTGAGTATACTCCCGGTTTTCCAGATAACTTCGCGCGAGCGAGGCGTGAATTACGCCGGCAGTTGGAGCGAGCTCGATGCCCCTTTTCCCCGCGGCGATCGCCTCGTCGTACCGCCCGGCCAGGTACAGCCCCCAGGAGTAGACGCCCTCCAGAATTGGCGCCAGCGGATCCAGAGCGATAGCACGTCGGATTTCCGCGATCCCGGAGTCAACCCTCCCGGTGTGGAACAGGAATTCTGCGTACCATTGATGACCGGTTGGATACTGCGGATCGAGCAAAATTGCCATCCGGTACTGTTTCTCTGCAGCCGGGTAGTTCCACTCGTGGATCGCCACGAGGCCGAGCGCGGTGTACGCTTCCGCCAGAGTGCTGTCGATCGCCAACGCGCGGCTCGCGGCGTCGCGTGCGCGCTTGGGAGCGTCGGGGGGCGGTGAATCAGTATACTCGGGCAGCAGAGCATAGACACTCGCCATGGCCGCATAGGCACGTCCAAAACGCGGATCGATAGCCACCGCCCGCTCGAACTGCGCAATGGCGCGAGTCAGATTGTCAGCGTCTCGCCTGTTCCATAGATAGATCCCGCGAAGGTAAGCGTCATACGCCTCGAGATTTTCCGTACCCCTGGACGCGGCAGACTCGATCGATGAACGGCCCGCAGCGCGAGCGCCCAGCTTGAGCCTGAGTGCCTCGGTGATGGACCGCGAGATGTCGTCCTGTACCTGGAATACGTCCATCACTGGCCGCTCATAAGTCTCTGACCACAACTCGAGTCCGTTGGAGACATTGGTGAGGTGCGCGGTAACGCGAAGCCTGTCGCCGGCTCGCCGCACCGTTCCTCCGATGAATGCCTGCACATGCAACTTCCGGCCAACCTCCGCGGCGTCCGCGTTCCTGCGTCCCTTGAACGTGTAGGCCGACGTGCGAGATACCACGTGAAGACCGGGCAACTTGCCGAGCGCATTGGCCAGCTCGTCGGTCATGCCGTCGCTGAAATACTCGCTGGCGGTGTCGCCACCAACGTTGATCAATGGGAGAACGGCGACTGAAGTCAGCTCGTTTCCTCCGCGAGTGGTCGGAGCGGCTGGTCCCCAATTGTAGAGGAACGCGCCGAGTATGGCGAGAAGAACGATTGCGGCTCCGGCGACTACCACGAGATTTCGTTTCCTGCCTGGAGCATTCCAGGCCGGATTGTCCTGGCTGTGGAGACCAGACCGGCCCTCGATCGCCTCCTGCAACGCCGCCGCTCTGGGAAACCGATCCGCGGGATTCTTTTGCAGCGCCGTCAGCACAGCATTGTCGAGATACGCCGGGATCTCCTTGCGTAGCCGCGACGGGGGCACCGGATTTTCGGTGATCACCTTGGCCACAATCGCCTGTGCGGACGCCCCGGTAAACGGTGGCGCACCGGTCAGCATTTCATACAGCATCACACCGACGGCGTAGATGTCGCAGCGCGCATCCAGCTGCCGCTCACCCAGCGCTTGCTCCGGACTCATGTACCCAGGCGTCCCGATCGACATACCGGCCTCGGTGAGTCGGCTGTCGGCGCCGGTCGGAGCGAACGCAATTCCAAAGTCGGCGACCAACGCTCGGCCGTCATGAAGCAGAATGTTCTCAGGCTTGATGTCGCGGTGGATCACTTCGTGGCGATGAGCGTAGTCGAGCGCGCTCGCGACGTCTGATGTGATCTGGACAGCGTCGGCGACCGGTAGTCTCTTCTCACGCGCGATCCGCTCGCGGAGTGATTCGCCGTCAACGTAGGGCATCACGTAGAACAACAAGCCGCCGGCGTCACCCGAATCGAACAGCGGGAGGATGTGTGGGTGTTGCAGGTGGGCCGTTGTCTTGATCTCCTTCAGGAATCGCTCGGCGCCGACGAGCTCCGCCAGGTGAGGATGCAGAACCTTGATCGCCACCTGGCGATCGTGACGGATGTCATGCGCGAGGTAAACCGTGGCCATTCCGCCGCTGCCGAGTTCGCGCTCGATGCGGTAGCGGTCGGCGAGAGCGCGGGCGAGGCGGGCCGCGTCATCAGGCGCCATGCACCATCCTATTGAGGAATGACCCGGGGCGGGTCTCGAACCCGCGACCTACGGATCAAAAGTACGTCCGAGTCCTTTTTAATGAGACTCGCACCTCTTTACCGCCAGAGGGGGAAAAAGGGTATCAGACTGTTTCGGGTACCTTCCGCCGCTTCAATCTTTTTCAATCATTTCAGCCGCATTTGTCCAAAATTTGTCCAGCCTCGTTTCTGCGCTGTGACGATAGGTGTGACGAAGCGATTTTCAATGGTCACAAACGGTCACGCTTCGTCACAGTCAGTACGGCCTGTGGCTCTGTGCAGCCGCAAAGTTTCTGTTTTCGGCCGTCACACCGTCACAAGAAATGGCCGGATATCCGCCATCACGACACGGTTCGGAGCCACATCCCAGCAACGTGCCACGCGAGATAGAAACCTGCGCCCAGCGTCAACCAGACCCTG
>JBDSVO010000186.1:0-4030 GCA_039927215.1 Gemmatimonadaceae bacterium | reverse complement strand
GGAGCTCGACACAGAGTGGCGTATGTCCACAGTTGAACGCCTCGACATCGAACTCTCCGCCGAGACTCAGGTTCACGCCATGAATTACGACGTGACCTGCGCGCTCGTTCGTGTCGAAGATGTGGTCAAGTGCCTTTATGATCCACGAATCTTCGCCTGATCCGTTGTCGTCCAGCACCTTGTAGATCACCAGTTTCGCGTCTGGTGCCATCCCGCACATCGCTCGCTCCTTTCCGTTCTCATCGAGCGCAGTGTGCCGGCCCGCAATTATTCCCGCGACATGAGCGCCATGACCGAACCTGTCGCGCGCCTCTTTCGCGTCAGCAGGATTCGTCGGATCAAGCTCGCGGAGCCCGTCGCGATCGCGGCGTTGTGCCGGATCTGTGCAGTTGAAGACTTTGTCGATCGTGCCTTTCGGACCGCCAAAATGCGGGTGCTTGAGGTGAATTCCCGAGTCGAGCACGGCCCACGTGACGTCGGTCCCGCTGGCGTGATAGCTGTTGTGCGCGGGGAATGCTTGTGTCGTATGTATCGAGCGGTCGATCAGGGCCCACTTCGCGCTGTTCTTCCACAGGCGCGCCACCGGAAATTTCTTGTCCCCGTGTGCGGTGGCGCTCAGCGTCTCGGCTTCACGCCGATTGAGGTTGAGCGCCACGTAGCGTTGAAGCTCCTCGGGCTCGAGAGCCTTCCGCTCCTCCGAATCCGTGTCCACTGCGCCGAGTACTTCGTAAATCCGCGTAAGTGCGGAATCGCGGGTCAGCTCCGTTGTGGCAAAGTCCTCGAGCTGCACGAGAATGCGATGGCGTTCTTCAGGACTGCTATCGGCGTAGGCTCTCACCACATCCTTCGCCATCTTGAACCGGGCCACCGGTTGAAACAGCGATGTATCGACGGATTCGCGCACCGGCTGCCGGACCTCTTCCAGTGCGAGGTATCCCGTGCCCGAATGCGGGTGTCGCGGTGAATCCGGATTGAACGCGATGCGATTCTCGACCTTGACGCCTTTGCTGTTCGGCGCATAGTCACCGCTGATGTCCTTGTCGGCCGCAACCGGATCAAGGGGATCACACACATTGATCCACCGGCGCACGTTCGGTGGCACACGAAGCTTCTTCGCTTTGGTCAGGTCCCTGATGAAGTCCTGAACTTCATCGACGCCGAGTGGTGATCCGATCGTCACGAACAAGCGGATGTCGAATTCGGCGAACTCAGGCTCCATGAGGACTGTGTAGGCGATCATGGTTCCCTGACTGTGCGCGATGACGATGAACGGTCCCCCTTTGGCCTGCAGTCGCTCGCGCAACGACTGTCGCATTCGATCTCCCTTTACTTTGTCGACAAACAGGTCATTCACATCGCGCAGGAACATTTTGGTGACTCTTCGCGTCATCCATTGTCGCAATGGGCGAGGGAGGAATCCGAATATCTTCGCACGCACGGCGGCGGCGCCGTAGCGTTGAGCCTGAATGCGGCGCGCTTCGGCTCCGGCAGCTCCCTGGAGCTCTCCGGCGACCTGCTCGTACGCTTGGTCATCAGCGAGGCTGCTCTCGCCAAGCATCTGCGCCGCAATGCCGAATAGCCGCTCGGCCTCTTTGCTTGTGACGACCCCCTCGTCAGACGAGCCAAGGAGATCGACGATGTCGTCTTCGATATCCTCGAGCTCCAGCTCGGGGCTCCACGGTGCGCGCATGGCTTTTGGTGAAAACTCGCCGTGCGGCGCTTCCTCCGTCGCATCGGCGTAGTCGCCTCCAGACGAGACGGACTCGAGCGGCACCGGATAGCGTTCGCGGTCCACCCAATAGGCCATCCGGCTGCGTTCGCCAAGATCGAACTCGAACAAGGCCTGATCCCACTGACCTTTCAGCACTGATGCAGGCGGCTTGTTACCGATGCCGTGGATATAGAGAAGAGTCGCGGCACCGGCAGGCTTTGGCGTTACACCACCGTTATCAGTGCTTGTAGCGCGCGCGCGTTTTCGCTTGGCAGTTGAAGACTTGCGAGCAGAGGTGACGCTTCTGGACGATTTCCTGGCGGTCTTCCGCTTCCGGCTGGCCATCGATTCCTCCTTCGGATTCATCCCGCGTTCGACGCTCGACATACAGTGTCACGCAAATATCGCGTCGCGCAACAAGCGATACAAAAGACGCACTGTCGTGATACAAAAACAGCATTGCTGCAGTACCGATCCATCCGCATACTGAAGCCGGTTGCACGCACTCCGCCATTTCGCGGGAGAATGGATGTTGATGCGCATTGCGATTGTCGCAACGCTCAGCATGCTGACCACGCCGGTCATCGGCGAGGGACAGAGTCAGGCTCATACGCAGCCGCCTCCTCCGCCAGGAGAAGACTACGGGACGTCAGTCAGATCCCGAATGAGCCAGGTGATGACGATCCCCCTGGTCATCGGGATGACCACGAATGCCGCGATCGACGCGCTCGCCATCACCAGACTGCAAATCGTGCCGCGAGATTCGATCACGTCGAGCATGGCGGCCGGTCATGTAGTTGATCAGCGACCGCGCGCCGGCACTCCAGTCGGCAGCGTGAAGGCGGAAACGCTATTTGTGGCAAAGCCGCAAAAGCCGAAGCGTGGAGCAAATTGCTGGTGGTGTGCTCTCGTGGCCGAGATCATTCCTGAGCTCACGAAACCGCCGGCGGCTCCACCACACGACAGTTCAGTCGGCCCCCCGGTCACGGTGCCCGTACAGCCTCCCGACGAGGGCGGTGCCAGTCCTGAAATGGTCCCGGGGACTGATCTCCAGAAACGCACCAGGGTGCCCGATCTTTATCAGAGCACTCCGAACATGGCCTCGGCTGCTCTCGAGCGAAGTCGTCTGAATCTCACGAATCTTGGGACGGACTATTCGGACGACGTGCCTCGTGGACGGGTTTTCAAGCAGCTTCCTATCGCCGGAACTGAAGTAGCGACCTCGACATACGTGGGGGTCTGGTATTCTCGTGGACCTCATCCACCTGCGCCTACGTTCAGAGTTCCGCCAGTCATTGGCCTCGAGCTGGCAGAGGCAGCCGATTCGTTGACCCGCTCAGGCTTCAGAGCCGGGCAGGTGACCTATCTCACTCGGCAAGGAGCCGAAAAAAGAGTTGTGCAGCAGTCGCCGTCCGAAGGAGAATCGGCGCACAGGAACGACGCGGTAGATCTCACGATCACGACACCGCCGTCGAAAGTAACTGTGCCATCGGTGGCAGAGATGACGAGGGAAAGAGCGCGTGGTCGGCTGGCCGAGGTCGGGCTGGGCGTTGGCCGTTACACTCTTATCGTCCTGGTGGACAGGGCAAATGGAATCGTATCGCAGAGACCCGGCGCCGGTGCCACAGCTGACTCTGGTTCGCTGGTCGATCTCATGGAGAATCGGCCGCCGGAAGTGCGTCGTGTTCTTGTACCCGATCTCTCAGGGAAATCTGTCGCCGCGAGCGACAGCGCATTACGGCGCGACAGCCTCGTGCTTGGTGATGTTTTGCGGCCCGGGATCAACGCCGTGGATCGAGTGATGGATCAACGGCCACACCCTGGTGAGACAGTCTTCATGCACTCGCCGGTGACGATAGCGCTCGGTGTGGCGACCGGGCCACCACCTGATCGGATGATCAGGCTTCCGGGCGTTGTGAATCTCACCGTAGATTCGGCGCGGCGCACGCTCTCCGACTCAGGGTTCACGAGAATTTCCATCGGCGGAGGAGCTGGGAGACTCACGTCCGCATCGATTGTCGAATCGCAGACACCGCTTGCGGGGACATTCGTCACACCCGCCACGGCCGTATCACTCGTTGCGCGCGCAGCACCGCCGCTTTCTCCGATGCCGAACTTCGTCAGGCAACGCCCACAAGTTGCACGGGTAGCGGCCGAGCTCGACAGTTTGCGAATGATAGTGGTCTCCGAAGTCCGGAGCTTACGCCTGCATGCCGAGATAGTGAGGCAGTACCCCGAGGCGGGACGGCCGCGCCGAGTGGACAAAACGGTGGACGTTCTTGTGGAGTTTCCGTTTGTGCCGCCGCTCGCGGCAGCTGT
>JBDSVO010000185.1:0-11286 GCA_039927215.1 Gemmatimonadaceae bacterium | reverse complement strand
CCGTTTGCGCCGTTCTCGGCCGCTTTCTTTTTGATTTGCGCGGTGATCTGGCCGTCGGACGTCCAGACCGAGTTGCCCTCGGCGTTTATCCAGGCGAGCTCGTAATAATCGTAGGGCACTAACGCCCGGCTTTTATACACGTCGACTGCCTCGTCGCACGTCGGCGCCCGGCTCAGAGACGGGCTTACGTCTGTCGTCGTTGTGCGCACGCCACACGCCGATGCCGCCAAAACGGCAATAACGAGAGGCACGCCCCATTTGGTGGTGATTCTTGCCATTATTGATACTCCTTGCTGAGTCAGTGTCCCCCAACGCGTACGGAGAACAAAGGCTCATTTTGCAAGTAAGAGGCCGGACTGTCCGCTGCCGTGCTTTTCATTCAAGCACCGGCTTTAGAGTCGCTTGCAACGGCCTGACGAGGGCCAGGGAGGATCCCATGAAACACCGGTTTGGCGCTACGCCGCTTCTGTTGGTGCTGCTCGGCGCGTCGGCAACCTGTCGAGGCTCGCTGACGGGGCCCGTAAGCGCAGGCGACTGGGGCGGGGAACACATCGGCCTGGTCGTGGCGGCGAAGGGCGCGACAATCGAGTATGACTGCGCGAGCGGGACAATCGACGAGCCGCTCGTCGCTTCCAATGGAGTGTTTTCCGCGGCGGGGACACATACGCGGGGTCATGGAGGTCCCATTCGGCAGGACGAGATTCCGGATAAGCATCCCGCTCGTTACGACGGTCAGGTCGACGGCGAGACAATGACCCTTCACGTAACACTCGTCGACAGCGGCGAAAAGCTTGGACGCTACACGCTTGTTCGGGGCCGGTCGGCGCAGGTTTTCAAGTGTCTGTGATGCGCTACGGGAGCAACGCGGCTGCTACACTGTTGCACCAGCGTTAGTTTTACCCGCGTGCGACCAACACTTTTGACCCTTGTCGCCGTACTCATCGCCGGTGCGGGATGCGGTCGCGATCCGACCGATCCTTCGCGCAAGTATCGCCGGTCGGCGAGCGTCCGACGAAGGATCTGCTGCGGGGCATCATTCGCTCGGAGAACCAGAACTTTCACGTGACGTTTGCGCGATGATCGCACGATTCTTCGCGTGATCGCCCAACCCTGACAAGAAAAGCCCACATGGCGGCGTCGCGGCGGTTTGCTGTTGTGAGCGTTATCACGCTCCTCTTCGTTCTTCTCACCATCGTGCCAACCATGGTCGGGTTCGTGACCGATCTGTTCTGGTTTCGCGAAATCGGATATCAGGCGGTGTTCATCACGGAGCTGACGACAAAAGTCGGCCTCTTTGTTTTGGCGGGTCTCGTCACGTACGGCTTCCTCGCGGTCAACGCACGTCTGGCGCGCAGCGGTCCATCACGAGTGCCGGTTCTCTGGCGCATGAGTCCCGAGCTTCCTCCGGTGGATGTCGCTGCTTCGCTGTCGAAAGTCGCAACGCCGCTGGTGTTCGTTCTTGCGTTCCTGTTCGCACTTGGCGCGGCGGGGAGCTGGATGGACCTCCTCAAGTTCATCAACCGAACGGCGTTCGGCGCCACCGATCCGGTGTTTGGGCGCGATATCGGTTTCTACGTTTTCGTGCTGCCGGCAATTGCAACACTCCTCGGCAGTCTCAGAAGCCTTGTCATTCTCACGCTGTTCGGCGTTGTCGTGCTGTACATCCTTCGGGGAAGGATTTCACTTCCGCCGCAAAGAATTACGCTGTCGTCGCCGGCGGATCGTCATGTCGCCGCGCTGCTGGTCGGATATCTCTTTCTGACAGCCCTTCAGATCTGGCTCGTTCGAATTCCCGAGCTGCTCTATTCGACAACTGGTCCGCTCGTTGGCGCGAGTTACAGCGATCTCCATGCGAGGCTCCCAGCGCTGCACGCCGTCGCCGGAACCGCAATCATCGGCATTGGTCTGGTCCTTTACGGCATGCTCCGCGGCAAGATTGTGTGGTTCACGCTGATGGGCGCTGCCGCTTACGTCATCGTGTCGATTCTTGCCGGCGGCATCTACCCGTACCTGGTGCAGCGATTCGTCGTGGCTCCCACCGAGCTGACGCGTGAGCTCCCGCAGCTTCGCAGCCACATCAACGCCACGCGCCAGGCATGGGGCCTCGCGAACGTCGAGACACGCGACCTTTCCGGGGATGCCGGTCTGAGCCTGGACGACATTCGCGCGAACTCTGCGACGATCCAGAACGTGCGACTCTGGGATCGCACGCCGCTCCTGAAGACGTTTGGCCAGCTCCAGGAGATCCGCACTTATTACGACTTCATTTCTGTCGACGACGACCGGTACGTAATCGATGGGCGCTACCGCCAGGTGCTACTCTCACCCCGCGAGCTCAACGCAGCCTCGCTTCCGAAGCGCACGTTCATCAATCAGCATTTGACGTTCACTCACGGGTTGGGCTTGACGCTCGGGCCGGTGAACGAAGTGACGGTCGAAGGACTTCCCGTTCTCTACATCAAGAATCTTCCGCCGGTGTCGACCGTCTCGCTCAAGGTTACGCGCCCGCAGCTCTACTTCGGCGAGCTCACCGACGAGCACGTGTTCGTGAACACGCGCCAGCCGGAATTTGACTATCCATCGGGTAATGAGGACGTCTACACCAGGTACCGTGGCACCGGCGGCGTACGCGTTGGCGGATTCATCAAGCGCGCGCTGCTGTCCATGCGATTCGGAGCGCTCAACATCCTGTTTTCGGGCGACATCGGCAGCGAGAGCCGCGTTCTGTACAACAGGGAAATCAAGGGAAGGGTTCGGCAGGCGCTGCCCTTCATGAGGTTCGACTCCGATCCGTATCTGGTGATAGACAACAAGGGCGAGCTTTACTGGATGGTGGACGGGTTCACGACGACCAACCGTTATCCCTATTCGCAGGAGCTCGACGACGGCACGAACTACATGCGCAACAGTCTCAAGGTGACTGTTGACGCATACAATGGAACGCTCGCCGCTTACGTCGCCGATCCGTCCGATCCGTTGATTCGCACGTACGCGAAAATCTTTCCGGGAATCATGAAGCCAATTTCGGCGATGCCGGCGGACCTTCGCGCGCACATTCGCTATCCCCGTGATCTCTTCCGCGTGCAGGCGGGGTTGTATGCGACGTATCACATGAACGAGCCGAAGACATTCTACAATCGCGAGGACCAGTGGCAAGTCCCTGCGACGCCCGATCAGAAGGACGATGACGACCGATTCATGCGGCATCTCGTCATGCGTCTTCCCGACGAAACGCAGCCCGAATACATCTACATGGCGCCCTTCACTCCGCGTCAGAAAAACAATCTTGCCGCGTGGATGGTCGCCCGGAATGACGGCGCGAACTATGGGCGTCTTCGAGTCTACCGTTTCCCGAAACAGAGTCTCGTTTACGGACCCTTGCAGATCACCTCGCGCATAAACCAGGACACCGAGATCTCCCGCGAGCTCACGCTGTGGGACCAGCGCGGCTCGCAGGTTATCAAAGGGGAGCTGCTTGTAATCCCGATCGAAGAAGCGCTGATCTATGTGCAGCCAATTTATCTTCAGGCGGAAGGCGGTCAGATACCGGAGCTGAAGCGTGTCGTAGTGGCTTTTCAGGACAGGGTCGTAATGTCGGAGACGCTCGAGAGCGGACTGACGCGTTTGTTCGCCGGGCAGGGGAGAGTCGCGCCGCAGCCGGGAGCAGCCGCTACCCAGGCGGCTGCCGACACGACACGACCTTCGACCGCGCCCGTCGCGCCAACAGGCACGCCCGCGACAATTGGAGCTGCGCCGAGCGCCGCGAGCGGCTCACTCCTGCGCGAGGCGCAGGATCACTACACGCGGGCGATGGCCGCGCAGCGCTCAGGCGACTGGGCGACGTACGGTCAGGAAATTCAGCGCCTTGGTGACGTGCTGCGGCGACTCAATGCGGGTGGCCGTTAACGGGCAGGTGTAATTCCTGGGAGTTAAGAACGGAGACTGCCAGCATCGGCTCGTAGCATCTGCTGTCCATGAGCACGTCAACGAGCGCGGGATCGAAGTGATGCCCGCGCTCTTTCACCAGCTCGGCCAGCGCTTCGTCGACTGATGACGGCGGCCGGTACGGCCGACGGTGTGTCAGCGCATCGAGTACGTCGGCGAGTCCGACGATCCGTGCCTCCAGCGGAATGTCCTCGCCGCGCAATCCATGAGGGTACCCCGCGCCATTCCACCGCTCATGGTGACTCAGCGCGATTCGCTCTGCCATCTTCACAAGGTCGGAGTGGCCGCCGGAAAGGATTCTCGCCCCGATCACGGTGTGCGAGCGGACGATGTCCATCTCAGCTGCTGTCAACGATCCCGCTTTCAGCAGGATGCTGTCCGGTATTCCGATTTTGCCAACGTCATGCAGGGGCGCAGCGCGCCGGATGAGCTCGACGAAGCGATCGCCAGCGCCGAGTGCTTCCGCGATCAAGGCTGATTGCCGAGCAACGCGATGCGTGTGCCGCCTCGTGTCATCATCGCGGATCTCCGCCGCTTTGGCGAGGCGCTCGACAATCTCGATCTGTGACCTGTCGAGGTCCTCGGTTCGAGCCTTGACCAGAGTTTGAAGTGCGCCGTTGTCCTCTTTGAGCGCGCGGTAGAGCAAGCGCGTCTCCAGCAGGTTCCGAATGCGCGGCAATACCTCGCTGGCATCAAACGGCTTTGCGACGAAATCCTTCGCGCCCAGTGAAAGCGCCCCTCGTTTCGCTTCAGGCGTTGCGTCGCCCGTCAACATCACTACAGGGATGTAACCGGCGCCCATCACGTGTGGGGCGAGCTGCTTCAGAACGGCACAGCCGTCCATGTGCGGCATGTGGAGGTCGAGGAGAATCAGGTCCGGCTTGAACTCGCCCACCAGCCTTTGCGTGTCGCGCGAGTCTACCGTTCCGCGCACATCAGAGTAGCCAGCGCGCCGAAGAATTCTTTCCAACAACCGGACGTTCGACGTCTCGTCATCGACGAGGAGAAGGCGAGCCGACTGGATGAATTGGTTAATCATCGCCGGTTTCGCGATCGGTGGCGAGTCCGCGTGCTTCACGTGCAATGCGTGAGGTTTCGCGGCTCTCCTGTACCCAGCGGCGTCCCGCCCTGTTCGCGGCGCTCAGCCCCACAACCGTCAGGGCAACGGCAATGAGAGCCACTGCCCCCGCCAGGAATGCGCGACAGAGACGAGGCACGAGCTGTTCTCCCTCAAAAGCCGGTCGCTGGTCCAGCTGCCGATTCGACATTTGCTCGCCGTCCTGGGAACGTCTCGATGAACGGACACCGCTCGAAGGAATGACGACTCAGGTTTCATGGCGGCACTATTTATCGGCCGGACAGACCCAGCCCCTACATCTCGGGCGCAGTTGATCGTTCAGCGCGGAAGAAATGCCCTCGCGCGAAGCATCGCCGCAGGATCATCGCTGATTATTCCCGCGACTCCCGCGAGCCAGAGGTCGCTCGCGACTCTGGTGTCGTTCACGGTCCAGACATGAACAACGCAATTCTGTTCCGGCGCGAGGCGCGCGAGCCGCAGCACGGGGATTGGTATGCCGTTGTAATGGAGCGGGATGCACAGTGCCTTGAACGCGAATGGCGTCATCGGGCGGTGGAGAAGGATCTCGATCATCGCGCGTGTCACATCCGCGCGCGAGGCTCCAATCGCTATCGCCGAATCGGCAAACGGCCTGAGCGCCGCCGGGTCCATTGCGTCGACAAGCACTCGTTGTTCCCCCCGACTGCCTTCGATGACTTTACGCGTCGCGTGCGCGGCGCTTGCGGTCTTGATCTCGATCAAAATTGGAGTAGCCGGAAAAGCTTCGAGCACTTCGTCGAGCGATGGAATGCGGTGCCCGAGCCCGCGGTATGGATACGTCTTCCCGGCGTCCGGCGTAAAGCGCGCACCCGCGTCGAGCTTTCTCAGCTCATCAAACGTCATCCGTGCGATGTCACCGGTTCCGTCGGTAGTTCGCCGCACGTGAGGATCGTGGCACACCACGGCCACTCCATCAGCCGAGAGGTGCACGTCCAGCTCGATAGCGTCAGCACCGGCAGCGACCGCCTGCGCAAACGACTCGATCGTATTCTCCGGAGCATATGCACGATTGCCCCGATGACCGATGACCGGGCGGGAGCTACGGTCTGTGAGAATGTTCATTCGCGGCGCGCATGCAGATCAGTGCCAAAAATGCAAGCGGAGCGGTGCGCCGGGCGCACCGCTTCACGCGAGTGTCGATTAGGCTAGAAAGTTACCTGCAGTCGCGTCAAGACGAGACGACCGATGAAGTTGCCCTGAGTGAATTCACGGTGCTTCTTGTTCAGAATGTTGGTGCCGTTCAGGGACCACATTACGCCGTTGAGGAACGAAGGCCGGAAAGAGATGCCGGCGTCCACTAGCGTGTAGGGCGCAACCGGACCACCGACGAACGCGAGCGTGTTGAAGCCGTCGACATGTCTTTCACGAAGCTCACCGCTCCACCCTCTCGCCTCATCGCGATAGCGCACGGCGAATGAATGTTTGTTCGCCGGGGCGTTGAGTGAGACGTCTTCTCTGGTGCCAAGATCCGCCTTGGAGAAGAGCTTCTTGTTCACCCAGGAGAGCGTTCCCAGGAGCGACCATCCGCCATCGAGTAGCAGCTCGGCCCCGAAGTCACTCCCAACGAGATTGATCTCCTTCTGATAACTGCGGTACGCGAGGATGACGTCATTGCCCGCGTTGGGCGTATCGAAGTTGACGACTCCGAGGGGACAGCCCGCAACTATTGGTGGTGCACACTTTCCACTCGGATTACTGCCGGGTAGCCCGACAGAGACACTCCCCGCTGTTCCGGCAGCAAGCTGAGCCGCCAGGCTCGGGGGCAAACCGGTTCCCTGCAAAGCGGCCTGGAAGAACGGAGTCAGCGAGGCGTTCAGATAGGTATTGAGGGCCGCGGCATTCATGAATACAACCGGTGTCTCCAGCTGCAGAGGACCGACAAAATTCTGCCGCTTCTCGTGCCAGAGGTCGAGCGACATTTGCAGACGATTGGCTATGATTCCCTTGTAGCCCACTTCAATCGTAGTGTGAGTCGTCGGCTTTGGACGGTCGATATCCTGGACCTGGTCCGGCGAAACCACGAAGGCGGACGACCCCGGCCCAACTGAGGGGATGATTAGCGTAGTACCAATCTGCGCAGCCGTCGGACGCAGCGAGCCGAGGTAGTTGGCAACTCCCGCCGCCAGGGCGCCCGCAACGGGAGCAGGAATACCAAACCCTACGTATGCATTGGTGAGTGACGTAGCGAGACCGCCGGCTCTTGCAGCTGCCACTGAATTCACGAACGGATTCGCGGCGACAAAGGCGGCGGTCGGAGTCCCGCCGAACGCGTTGAAGACCTTCATGCAGAGCCCGCCAATCCCGGTGGCGCAGTCGCGTCTGAACTGAAAACCGGTCTTCGGAGTGCCCACGGCGCGAACGTTCAGCAGGGCGTTACTGGCTCCCACGCGATCGAGAAAGAGATTATTGGTGCTCGGCGTCGAGAACGCACGATTGTACGTGAGCCGGATGTTCTGGTTTTCAAGCGGCTTAAACACCAGGGCGACTCTGGGCGAAAAGACCGCGTCATCGAGCCGGCTGTGCTTGTCGACGCGGGCTGCGGTCGTCAGCTCGAACAGGCGCGACAGCACCGTCACGGAATGCAGGTACCCGCCGACTTCCGTTATCTCGTCGTCATCCTCATTCCTGCCGTTGATGGTTCCCTCTGTCTTCGGCATGGTGTGGATGTAATCGAAGCCGGCCAGGAAGCGTTGCCTGGCACCAAAATTCAGACCCTGCTGCAACTGGGCCGCGAGCTGTGAAGATTTGTCGATGATACAGGCGGTGTCCTGCACGTCCGGACAGTTCGTCGCGGGCTTCACTTTCTGCAGGAGATACGTCCCGCCAGCATCGCTGGTGTTGAGGAATACCTGCGCGAAAGTCTGCATGTAGCGGCCGCGAAGTTGATAGGTCTGATAGACCCAGTCCCTTATCTGACCGGGCCCGAGTCCGGTGGGTTCCACCGCGTTGCCGGCCTGGCTCCGCCCGTAATTGGCGATGATCTCGCTCGACGCATTTGGACGAAAGTCCGCGCGGAGCTCACCGCCGTACCGATTGAGGTCCTGATCGCGCGGCTTTTTCTCGCCAACTGTATCTTCGGGTAAGAAGGGCCATTCGGTACCCTTGAATCCTTCGAGCGAACCCTTGATTCCAAACTTCGGCGTCGGTGTCCACGCCGTGCGGATGGATCCGCGGACGACATTCTGGTTCCCGCCGTCGACGGTCACTGTCGTTCCCTGCGAGCCGAACGGCGACTTGGTGAACAGCGCCATCACTCCACTCGTCGTGTTTGGCCCGTATAACGCGGCACCGGGACCGAGAACCAGCTCGATTCGATCGATGTCCTCCATCACAGTCGGGCTGAGGTACGGAATGTTCACGCGGAGCGAGGGAACGAACGCGAACCGGTTGTCGGTGAGCGTCATGAGCGCCCCGGAGAAAATGTTGTTGAACCCCCGTGCGACGATGTTCGATCGGATCAGTCCGCCTCGTGCCACGTCGACGCCCGGAAGCGCCGCGACGTGATCGGCGACGTTCACAGCAGGACGCTCATTGATCGCCACCGAGTTCACCACCGAGACAGAAGCGGGAGCATCGATGACTTTTTCGGGCGCGCGGGAGACACCAGTGATCACGGTCTCGAGCTGCGTCGGAAGCGTGCCCATCGAGATGTTCACGGTCGCCGAACCGCCTGCTCCGACAACCACTCCGTCAACGCGAGTCGGCGAGTAGCCGACCCGTCGAGCTTCAACCGTGTACGTACCGGGCGGAATGTTGGTGATGCGGTAAGCCCCGCTCTCATCCGTTGGAGCTCCGCCCGCGTTTCGAATGCCGGCGAGAACCCGCACGCCGGCGCTGCCGATACCTCTGTCCGATCCCGCCTCAGTAACCCTTCCCGAGATCGATCCGTCCTGCGCCGCCGCCGGCAATGCAGACAACGCCATCACAATACCAATCAGAAGTGTGCGTACGTTCATTGCTGACATCAGCGACGACCTCATGTGTGGGAAAGAAATGAAGGCGTTCGGTGGCTGAACGACAACCATCGTGCTGCCCCGCGTGCGCCATACCTAAGGACGTACGCTTCTCGCGTCAAGACTGGCGCCGCGCCGGGCATGCGAGTATCCGCCAAACTACGTAGAACTCTTGCATACGTGACGTAGCCCTCCGAGCCAAAAAAGCCTTGCACGCGCCATCGCCTCTGGCGATTGTTGAAATCGGAGGAATCGACAGATGGCGACCACGATTGGAGCTCCCCCAGCGACCGAAGCAAAGCATTCGCGGGCAGAATCCGTCACCCGCGTCTCGCCTGCCGCTGAGCCGCAACCGGCTAAACGCGAGCGGCTGATTTCACTTGACGTGGTCCGCGGGCTAACAATCGCCGGGATGCTGCTCGTGAACAATCCCGGCACTTGGAGCGCGGTCTATCCGCCCCTCGAGCACGCCGCATGGCACGGGTGGACTCCAACGGACGTGATATTCCCGTTCTTTCTTTTCATTGTCGGCATCACAACTCACATCTCGATCAGCGCGCGCCGCGAACGCGGCGATGGCGACGCGGAGCTGGTGAAACAGATTCTCAGGCGGGGGGGCATGATCTTTCTGCTCGGCTTTCTGATGTCTCTCTTTCCTTTCTATCAGTGGGGCACGATCGCAGGAATTCCCGAGCCGTCGATAATCGACCGCATCGTGTACCGTCTCGAGCACGTCCGCATACTCGGTGTTCTCCAGCGCATTGGCCTCGTCTATATCGCCGCCGGGCTTCTCTCGCTGAAAACGACACTCAAGCAACAGGTCGTGATAATCGTCGCGCTACTGTACGGATACTGGTTCGCGATGACGCTCATTCCCGTGACCGGAACGCTGAACGGAGTTCCGGGGCGTTACATCGGCGCGCTGCTGCTCGACAAGCCGAGTGAGACGCTTGCTGCGCATCTCGACCGGGCGATACTCGGATTGAATCACATCTGGTCGGGAAGTGTGACCTACGACCCGGAAGGTCCGTTCTCGACTATCCCCGCCATCGGAACGGCGATGCTCGGCATCTTTGCGGGCAGATGGATTCTGGAGCGCCGTCCACTGATCGAGCGCATCGCCGGACTGTTCGCTATCGGCAGCATCGGCATGGTCCTCGGACTCATGTGGGGCTGGTCATTCCCGATCAACAAGAATCTCTGGACCAGCTCGTACGTCGTATTCACGGCGGGCATGGCATGTGTCGCGCTCGCGACGATCATGTGGCTGATCGAGTGGCGGAACATTCGCTGGTGGACGAAGCCGTTGGTGATCTACGGGATGAATCCGATCGTGGCGTTCGTCGGCTCCGGCGTGCTGGCGAGGTGCATCTACACTTTGTGGAAGGTCAATTACAACGGTAAGCCCACGCCTGTCGAGACAGTGATCTACAAGTCGGTCTTCGAGCCGTGGCTGGAGCCGCGCAATGCTTCGCTGGCGATGGCCTTCGCGACCGTGCTGTTCTGGTTCGCGATCCTAGCGTGGATGTATCGAAAAAGAATATTCCTCAAGGTCTGACATCGGCTTCGCATTCGCTCCGACTAGGGCTCTCTAACTCGCTCGCGGTTTAGGCGAACCAGAATCGCTCGGGGAGCCGAGCGCGCTTGTCGGAATTCTCTCGGCTTCCATCGGCGCGCCGTCACGCCGCACGACGTACGCTTCCATCGCGAAGTATTCCGGCAAACCGAGACGGTCGACGACAGCGGCAGTGCTCTTATTTCGTTCCTCAACACGCTGCCAGAACTCCCGCTCGTCCTGACCAGGGAAGGGCGCCCGGTCTTTCTGACTCTGGTGCTTGAAGATCGCCCGGATCTTCCAGCGCAGCTCGTCCTCGGACAACGGCACCAGCACGTCTGCTATTCCAACCTCCCACTCCTGCCACGCCCCGCGATAGTACCAGACTTCCGGCGGGTCACCCGAATACTTGTCGAGCGCATGCTGTACCGTCTCGAGGCACATGCGGTGAGTACCGTGCGGATCTGAGAGGTCACCGGCCACGAAGATCATCGACGGACGCTGCTGCTCCAAGAGCTCGAGCGTGATCTGCACGTCCTCCGGGCCGATTGGATCCTTACGTGTCTTTCCGGTCTGGTAGAACGGCAGGTTGAGAAATCGCGCCTGGTCCCGGCTCATGCCGAACGTCTCGATCCCCGACACCGCCTCCGCTTCGCGAATACCACGCTTGATCGCGAGCACCTCGGGAATGTCTACTTGTCCGGGCTCCTTCTGCG
>JBDSVO010000184.1:0-2919 GCA_039927215.1 Gemmatimonadaceae bacterium | reverse complement strand
CGACGAACTCCATGGAGTCTGCAAACACAGGCGTTGCCTTGTCCTCGTAATCCTGGCCGACGATGACCTTCATCTCGAGAGTCTTCTGCCCTCCGTCGAACGCTTCGAGCCTGAACGCGGGCACGTTGACCGCCACGTACCGTGATCCAAACGCTCGGGGAAGCCAGCGATACCGCTCCAGGTTTGCCGCGATCTGCTGCAGTCTGTAGGTGGCTCTGAGATTGAGGGATTTCACCGTCTCCTCGCCGAGCGCGCTATCGACTACAATCCCATGCCTCGCCTGAAACGTGGCAACCGCTGCGGCTAGGGATCGATCGTAGATTCCGGAGCCGGTCGCGGCAGTGCGACGCGTTGCTCCCGCAGCGGAGTTCGGCGGCGAGGGGGCAGCCGGGGCTCCCGAGAATCCTTCGGCAGCGAGCCGCGTTCGCAGCGCGGCGAGTCTCGTCGGATTGTCAGAATCGCCCGGCTTGAGTGCCCGTCCTGCGGGGACGCTCGGCCACCCGCCCTTCGCGACAATTGCGCGAAAGCGGGAGAGCTCTTTCATCAGAGACAGGTAGTCGTCATCGGCTGGCCGCATTGTCGCCAACGCCTTGTCGAGGGCGGGATTTCGGATTGACCTGACCAGGGCGCTGTCTTCGTTCTCGTCGTGTGCGTCGATGTGCCAGTTCTGCGAGACCGACTTGGGCTTGACCTGTCCCGTGAGGTAGTCGACGCCCATTGCTACAAATGCGGATGTGAGCATAACATCGGCGTCGACGAGCTGCTGAGCGGTGGGCTTCTGACCTTTGACCGCTGCGATTGCTGTCGCGAGCTCGCCGATTGGATACGCGTCCATTCGCATCCCGTCGTTCTCGGTGTTGAGCAGCGCATTCGTCAACGCAAATGCGCGAGCTGTGTGGAGGCCATCTTCGGCCAGCCACAGCGGATTGTCGCCATACATCTTGTACAGCCGCTTCACGTGGGCCCACTTGTGAACGTCGCTTCGAGCGGGTGGCGCGCCGGCAAGGCGCGCTCTGAGCGCGGTCTCAATCTGCGCTTCGGGAACCCCGGCAACCGAAGTGAGTCTGGCAGGCGCCCACGCTTCATCGCTCTTGCTGACGGAGGCGCCAGGGCTGTCGCCCTTGCAACCCGCGGTCAGCGCAGCGGACACTATCACCATGACCAATAACTGCTTTCCTCGCATGCTTAACCTCTTTTCTGACGTCTTTAGTCGTACATCGGGTGCCTAGACAAGGCGAAATACGGGCCACAAAAAAGGCCGCTCCATTGGAGCAGCCGCTGGACGTTTGCGACGGCGTTCGGCTACAAGATTCGCCAGACCAGGTGGCAGGCCGTCTCCGCGATTCTTTCCCACACGGGCCGCTTCGCAAACTCCTCTGGGTCGATCTCCTTCGAGTACTCCAGGTCTTCGAGAAAAAGCTTTTCCATCTTCTCGGCTGCACCTTTGTCGAGGACAACGAGGTTTGATTCCTCGTTGAACGATATCGACTGATTGTCGGCGTTCATGCTTCCCACTGACATCCACATGCCGTCAACGACGATCGTCTTGGCGTGCATCATCACCGGCTGGTACTCGTAGATCCTGACGCCGCTTTTCATCAGCTCTTCATAACGAGCTCGTCCGGCGAACCACGTGCTTTTCACGTCGGTCTGCTTGCTGGTCGTGAGAACCCTGACATCGGCGCCGCGTGCGGCGGCCTCGCACACCAGCTTGCGGAACGGTGCGCCGGGCACGAAGTAGGAGTTGGCGATGTAAAGCCGTTCTCTTGCCGCGGCAATCGTCAGCACGAAGAATCGCTCGGCCTCGGTGCTCCCTATCGTCGGCGACGCGTGAAGCACCGCCGCGAGCACGCCTTTTCCGTCTGATTCCTTCTCCGTACCATCTGATTTCTTCTTTGGAGGGAAGAGTTTCTTGCTGGTAAGCAGCTGGCCGCTTGCCTCCGCCCAGCAGACGGCGAAGGTCGCCTGAAGCTGGCGCACCGCGGGTCCTGTGAATCGGACGTTGCTATCCCGCCACTCGTTTTCCCGACGGCCCGTGCCGTACCACTTGTCGTCGATCCCGAATCCTCCGGTGTATCCGATGATTCCATCAACGACCACTACACGAATGTGCGACCGGTGCTGCGCCTTTTGAAACGAGCGAATGCCGACGGGGCGAAACGGAATGGTGTGCACTCCGGCGGCTCGTAGCGTCTCGAAATACTCAGCAGGGAGTGACGTTCCGAACGAATCGAAGAGGAAATAGACGTCCACGCCGGCGCGGGCTCGCTCGTTGAGTATCTGGTGGAGCTCGTCTGCCATTTTTCCCGCGTTGCAGTAGTACAGCTGCATGGTGATGGAGATCTTTGCCGAGCGCAGATCTGCCCAGAGGGGCCCGTAGGTCTGATCGCCATTGATGAAGATCTCGAGCTCGTGTCCCGGTGCGAGCCTGATTTCGGTGAGGAGCTCCATCGCTTCACGAAAAAACGGATCCCCGACTGCAGGCCCGTTGCTCTCGTCGCCGAGCTCGCCTATCGAGCGAATGGGAGTGCCGCGGAGAACGCCGAGTAGTCCGGTCAGAAGCAAAACGGCGACGACGATTCCGAGAAGGAAAAGCCCTGCGTAGAGCGCGATATTCACGCAGTCAGTATCGTCGGGTTAATGGGTGCTGGCATTCTCCAAATCTGTCCCATGTATCAGTGACAAACCAGTTACGTTCCTGACCGGATAGGATTGCAGAGCGTCGTTTGTCGGCCTCGCGGACCGCGTCACCGGGTGTCACATTTGCGACAGGATACCGTGAAACCACGGATACCGGCACTCCCGTAGCCCCAGCATGGAACCTGTGCTCGAGCAGTTGCGAACAGCGTTGAAGGATCGCTACCGCGTAGACGACGAAATCGGGCGCGGGGGAATGGCTACGGTATTCCGCGCCCAGGA
>JBDSVO010000183.1:0-4903 GCA_039927215.1 Gemmatimonadaceae bacterium | reverse complement strand
GTACGCCTTCGTATGATCCTCTCGAGGTCGCCGTTCGAGAGGGCCATCGTCGCGGCCTACAGGTTCACGCCTACTTGAATGCGTTGAGCGGTCGCAACGCGGGAATCGAGGGACAATGCCGTCCGCTCACGGAGCCGGACCCGGGCAATCCGCGTCACATGCTGCTCGAGCATCCGGAGTGGGGAGTCACCTATCGAGATGGGCGTTCGCTTCCTTGTCCCAATACCGAAGAGTACATCTGGCTGTCACCGGGTTTTCCGGACGTGCGGACTCGTCTGGCCAGAGTTGCAGCAGATGTTGCCCGGCGGTACGACGTAGATGGAATTCACCTCGATCGAATTCGCTATCCCGGGACTGCCTGGTCGTACGATGCTCCGAGTCTCGCCGAGTTCGGGCTTGATCCCGTGCGACATCGTGCGGAATGGCTCGCTTACCGGACCAATCTCGTCAATAGAATGGTGAAGGAGACGTACGACAGCATCACGGCGGTTAAGCCGTCGCTGGTGTTCTCGGCCGCAGTGTGGGGCGTCTACGAGGACAAGTGGAACTGGAAGACACAGTCGGGTCTCAACGACCTCTTGCAGGATGGGCGCGCCTGGGCTCGTAATGGCTACATGGATGTCCTGGTTCCAATGAATTACTACAAGATCAAACCGGTGCTGTGCGCGCGCGCTGACTGGACCTGTCTGATGCTCGATCATCTGAAAGCAACGCGGCCCGGCACCGGCCGTCAGATGTACATCGGGATGGACGCGGGGAAGGGAGTGAAGGAGATCGTGAACCAGATCCGGGTGGCGCGAAGGCACGGCGCGGCCGGGTTTGCACTCTTCTCGTTTGGTGAGGCCGACCGTGCAGGGATGTGGCCGGTACTCGCGGCCACCGTATTCGCCCAGCGCGCTCAAGTCCCGCTCATGCCGTGGAAACTCGCCAGTGCCGACAATTCGGCAGCCGGGTACATTCACTGACTGAGCGCGTTTGCGTCATCGCGAATCCCGCAGCGGGGCGGGGACGCGGAGCCAGATTGTTGCCGGCGGTGCGCTCGGCGTTTGCGGCGCGCGGAATAACAGACATACGTGCGACCGACAAACACACCGGTGAGACCGCGCTTGCAGCAAGCGCCATCGCTGACGGCGCAACGACGATTGTGTGCCTGGGTGGTGATGGCACATGCGGGAACGTTGCCAACGCGATACTGCACTCCAATGCGAGCATTCGCTTTGGCGTTATTCCCGGCGGAACCGGAAACGATTTCGCGAAAACGCTCGGCGTGACGTCGACGTCCATCGAGGAGATTGCGCGCCTGGCGTCGGAGCCCTCCGACCACAGAATCGATGTAGGTCGTGTAGACGACCGGTTTTTTCTCAACTGCTGCGGGTTCGGGTTCGACGTTGCAGTGCTTCAGAGCCTCGCACAATCGCGATGGCTCCGCGGGAACGGCGTTTACGTCTACACGGCGCTGCGGCAGCTGCTGGGATTCCGCGGACTGAACATCGCGATTCGCTCTCTAGTCGCAGACCACGAGCAATCGCTCTACATGATGCTCGTGATTGCTAACGCCCCGTACTTTGGAGGCACGTTCATCATCGCTCCGGCAGCAGTTGCAACCGACGGTGAGCTGGACGCGGTCCTCGTCCTGGATGCGTCGTCATTGCGGCGTCTGCGCCTGCTCGGCGCCGCTTCGCGTGGTGCGCACACATCATACAGGGAAGTCCGCGTGAACCGTGCAGCAGAGTTCGAGCTGGCTTTTGACGAGCCGCAGTTTTACGAAACGGATGGAGAAGTTCACCAGGCCAGGCGCGCGACAGTCGACGTGCGTTGTGTGCCCGGCGCGCTTCGCGTGATATCTCCTGCTACATCGCCTCGAGCATTGCCTTGAAGCGCGGAGTGTCTCGAAGCGCGGCGAAGTCGGGATCGTGCTCGATCCACGCCTTATTGCCATATCCCTTGTCGAGAGCTTTCTCGAGTGTGTCCAGCGCCTCTTCATGCCGGCCCAGCGTGGCATATGTGCAGGAGGCGTTGTACAACGTGACTGTATCGTCGGGATCGATCTCTGCCGCGCGCTGCGTATACTCGAAAGCGCGATCCCGCTCGCCCATTCCGGCCAATATCGCGCCGGCGAGATTGTAGGCGCGAGCATCGTCCGGGTTCAGCTCGATGCGCTCTTCCGTAAGCTTGAGACCGCGCTGGATTGCAGTTTTTACCTCCGCTTCCATGCCAAGGGCACGATACGCTTGAGCAAGAAAGCTCGGCGTCTGATAGTCCTCGGGTCGCAGCTGTGAGGCCCGTTCGAATAACCGTACCGCTTCAGCGTACTTTCCATTCGAATGACATGCGCGTGCGTAGAAGTACGGCGCCTCGAAGAGTTTCGGATCCAGCCGCATCGCCTTCTCGAATTCCGCCTCAGCCTCGGCGAAGTTGCGTTTGTTGAGCCATATGGCAATCGCGCGCGAAAGGTGTGCCTCCGCCAGATCAGGCTCCAGCTCCAGCGCTCGGAGGCTTGCCGTTTCCGCCTGGCGGAGATTGGACTCACGTGCATCGTGCTGGCTGTAGAGTAACGACGAGGTGTTCGCGATCCCCGTATAGGCGAGAGCGTACTCCGGGTCGGCATCAGCCGCCTTTTTGAACATCTGCCGAGCGTATTCGAGACTCTTGCGGCGGTCCTCGAAGAACTGGCGTCCGCGCAGGTAGAACTCGTACGCCTTCACGTTCTCTGTGCGTGGCTTTTCGATTGCCTTCTTCTCGTCCTCGCTCAGAATCACGCGGAGTGCCTTCACGATCGACTGGGAGATGTCATCCTGGATCGCGAACACGTCCTCCATCTCTCGGTCGTAGCGCTCGGACCACAGGTGATATCCGTCGGCGACGTTGACGAGCTGTGCCGTGAGGCGAAGGCGGTTGCCCATCTTGCGGACGCTGCCCTCGAGGAACGTTGAGACTTTCAGCTTACGTCCTATCTCGGCGATCTCCTCGTTCTTTCCCTTCAACGCGAACGAAGCGGTTCTCGATGCGACCCGCAATGTCTGGATTTTCGACAGCGCGTTGATGATTTCGTCTGCAATTCCGTCGGTGAAGTACTCGTTTTCCGGATCGGCGCTCACGTTCGTGAACGGCAAAACCGCGATTGACTTGGCGGACGACACCACCTGCTGAGGCATCGTCTCCGTTTCGGTCGGCGTGGTTAGACTCGTCGATGCCAGAGCCTGACCGAACATCGCGGTCGTTCGGAAACGGTTAGTGACATCGGTGCACATTGCCTTGATGATTGCTCTCTCGACGTTCTCGGGAACGGTGCCGCGCACCGACCGGATCGGCTTGGCCGTTTCCGTGAAGCGCTTCGCCATGATCGCCTGGGCTGTGGCGCCCGTGAACGGCCTCTCGCCGCTGAGCATTTCGTAGAGCATGCACGCGAGGCTGTACTGATCGCTGCGGCCATCCAGGTTCGTCTCGCCTGCCGCCTGTTCAGGACTCACGTACGCGGGCGTGCCCACCATCATCCCGGTCTGTGTGAGCGTCTCGGGACCGACCGAGCTCACCGCCTTCGCGATCCCGAAATCCATCACCATCGCTTCGCCCTCGTAGAGCATGATGTTTTCGGGTTTGATGTCCCGGTGTACGATCTGCTGGCGATGGGCATAGTCCAGCGCGGATGCGATCGCGCGTCCGTGGTGAATGGCTTCATCGACCGGCAGCAATTGCTCCCGGTCAAGTCGCTCGCGCAGCGATTCGCCTTCCACGTAGGGCATCACATAGTAGAGAAACCCGTCAGCCTCCCCCGACTCGTGGAGTCCGAGGATGTGCGGGTGGTTGAGCCGTGCGGCGACCTTGATCTCGCGCAGGAACCGCTCGGGACCAAGTGACGCAGCGAGCTCGGGGTGAAGCACCTTCAAGGCAACAAGGCGCTCGTGCCTGGTGTCCTGCGCAAGGTATACGGTTGCCATGCCCCCACGTCCGAGCTCGCGGTCGATCGTATACGAGTGAGATAGCGCGCCGCGGAGGCGCTCGAAGGGCTGAGTCATCGTCACATCGTCTCGAGAATTGCCTTGAACCGCGGAGTTTCCCTGATCGAGTCGAAATCGCTGTCGTGTTCTATCCACTCCTTGTGCCCGTATCCCTTGTCCACCGCGCTCTCCAGACAGTCAAGAGCGTCGTCGGGCCTGTGCAGCTGGGCGTAGCTACATGCGACGTTATAGAGCAGCATAGGATCATCCGGATCGATAGCAAGCGCGCGCCTGGCAAGAGCAGCGGAAGGTTCCGTGTCCTGAAGACAGGCGAATGCGGCCGCGCCAAACACGCAGGCTCGCGCGTCGTCGGGGATGAGATCGAGGCGCTCTTCCACCAACCGGATCTGCCGCCTGTAGGCCGCTTCGCTCTCCGCTCGCATTTTCAGTGACGAATAGGCCTGAGCGACAAAGCCGGGCGCCTGGTAGTCCTCAGGGCGAAGTATGCACGCGCGCTCGAACAGCTTTGCCGCCTCCGCGTATCGGCCCTGTGACATCCGGGCTCTGCCAAAGTAGTACGCCGCCTCGAACAGCTTTGGATCGAGCCTCATGGCGGTCTCGAACTCGCGCTCCGCCTCGTCGAACTGTTTCCGAAGCGACACCGCGAGCCCGCGGGCAACGTGCGCTTCCGCCAGATCCGGATCGAGGTCGAGAGCCTTCTGACTGGCGGCATCGCCCTGGATCAGGTTCGATTCCCGCGCATCCACCTTCATGTAGAGAATAGAGCTGCAATCAGCGAGGCCGGCATGGGCGAGCGCGTACTCGGGATCGATCTCGATTGCGCGGCGGAACATCTTCCGCGCGGTCTCGAGGCTCTTGCGGCTGAGCTGATGAATGTGCTGGCGGCCGCGCAGGTAATAGTCGTATGCCTCGACGTTGACCTTCCGCGTCTTCTCGATCGCCTT
>JBDSVO010000182.1:0-2675 GCA_039927215.1 Gemmatimonadaceae bacterium | reverse complement strand
GCATTCCAGCAACATCACACAGCAAACGAGGACGACCTACTTGAAGCTCTGGCTCGATGCCGACGCAACACCGCGCGAGGTGAAGGAGATCTGCTTCCGCGCGTCCGATCGCCTCAGTCTGGAAACGGTCCTCGTAGCGAACCACCGCGTGCAGCTACCGCCAGGCTACAAGCATCTGTCGGCAGTCCGTGTCGAGGGCGGGCCAGACGTGGCCGACTTCTACATCGCTGAACACGCGGAGGCCGGTGACGTTGCGGTGACCGCTGACATCCCGCTCGCGGCGCTTCTCGTGCCGAAGCACATCGTCGTCATCGACCCGCGCGGCGTGGAATACACGGCCGAGAGCATCGGCGAGCGCCTGTCGGTGAGGAATTTCATGGACGACCTTCGCGGCATTGGGGTCGAGACAGGCGGACCGACGACTTATGGGACTCGCGAGAAGCAGGCATTCGCGAACGCGCTCGACCGCGCGTTGACCCGGGCGATGAGACGCTAGTCCCGTCGGACACGACCGCTCGACCCTTGAATTGACGGAGCTGCGCGCGATTCTTACGCCGCCGCAGCTAGCTGCGGGCGCCGGCCTGTTCTTTCAGAAGCTCCAGAGATTTCGCTGCGAGAGCGGCCGTGTCGTATCGATTGCCATCGGCGTCTTCCCACACGCCATCGGCGGCTGGCGGCTCGATTGGCAGCAGGACGAGCTCGTCGACGAGCTTCGCGGCTTTCTGACTTCGGGGTGCGCCACGCCGCTGAACGGTCCCGTGCCACACGACGATTCGTAGCTCGCCGAGTGCGTTGCCGGCACCTGCGAACCACGAGACACTCACTGCGGCGTCGGCTGCCTGAAGCACGCACCCAGTCGGCGTCCGGTGTTGTTCGACCGGGCCAGTGAGCTGCCTGTCGCGCTTGAGAACCCGTTCCGGTGCGAGCTCATCGAGCAACGCTGTGACCGACCGCTCGACAGCGTTCTTGGCCTTCGCCGTGGGCGAAGTGTTCCAGGCGGACACAGTTGGAGTTGTAGGATCTTTCATCTATGAGGAACTTAGCGGTTTTCAGGGTCGGCCGGGTGGCTTTCGACCGCGTATTCACGCACATGGCGTTGTCGCGAAGACCTTGTCTGACGGCAAGATCGCGATGCGAGCTGGCGATGTCATCGTTGCGGATCGAGCTGAAATGAATACATCAGCGCCGGCGACTCGACGCCGCCGGTGCGAGAGTACAAACGCCGAGCTGCCGCGTTTGAATCTTCAGTCAGGGTCCAGGCCTCGCTACACCCAAGTGCCCGGCCTCGGGAAAAAAGGGCCTCCAGCAGTTTACGGCCAATTCCCCGATCCTGATGGGACTCGGCGACGCCGACTTCGTTGACCCACAACTCTGGGCCTTTGTCAGGGTGGACGTAGTGCACAGCGGACGCCATGCCGACTACGTACCCATCGTCGAGGGCGACTACCAGGTGATGACTTTCATCACCGAGGAATTCTGCGGTCCATCGAGCATCGACCTCAGCGTCGAACACATCCGGCGCAACGTTCAGCAGAACGTCTGCATCACCGGCGCCCAGTAATCGGATCTCGATCGACACTCGGTACTGGTCAGCGCCTCGGCGGACGCCTTGGAGCTAAATGACCTGGCGGAGCAGGAAGGAGCCGGTATCCGGCAATCTCAAAGTGATGATCCAACGCCAGCGCCTCCTCGATCCTCTCCGTGCGCATCACCTCGAAGCTCACGGCGTCCGTTAGGCTGAACCGGTGATCGCGATAGGGACGCAACCAGCGATCCACAGCAGCCGATTCGAGATCGCGAGTTGACGTGATCACCGTGTACATCGGATCTGCGTGGATTGCATCGAGTAGCCTGCACCCGGCGTCGGCTCCCTGTTCGCGAACGATCAGCACATGCATCTCGGCAACAACAAGATTTGTCGTGACAAAGGGCGTTCGGCGCGCAACCAGATCGTCGTACGCCGGCGCAACTTCTTGATGACGATTGACACGCTTGCTCGCGGCCGCAAGCCAGCCCGACGTATCAACGAAAACAGCGCGGCTCAACGCGCGTGCCGATCCGTGTAAGCTCGGGCCAGATGCTCGTCATGGTCGGTTGCGATATCTGCTGGCCACTCGACATCGCGCAACGACAGGAGCAGCTCGTGCATTGGCCCGGTGTGTCCGGCCCGCTCAGCCGCAAATGTGCGCAATCCTCGGCGCAGAATTTCGGCCCGTGAAAGCCCCGTGTCCGCGGCAAGCGCGTCCAACATTCGCCGCTCGTCGGCGGTAATGTAGATCTGGAGGGGCTCACTGAGCCGGAGCGGTCCCTTTTTCATTAAGTAAGGTTAATGGACATCATTAATAAATATCAATGAGCCCGATCGGGTATGTGTTGCCACCGATCGCTGATTTCCCTAGTGGGACAAATGACCTATTGGAATGGTATTTGTGGGCTTTTTCCGGCAAGCAGCGCGCATCTGTTTTGCCGCCCCACAATTCACTGTTTCAGAGGAGAGCCGGCCATGAAGATTTTCCGCATCTCACTACTGTTGGCAGCAACGGCCACACTGGCGTGCAGTCAGGCGCCGACCGCGCCGGCTCCATCCGTGCAGGCAAGACTCGACGTGTCGTGCATCAACAACGGCAACAACTCCAACAACCCACCGGCGACCACGAACAACTGCATCAACAACA
>JBDSVO010000181.1:0-11212 GCA_039927215.1 Gemmatimonadaceae bacterium | reverse complement strand
GGATCCAGCTCGAGGTCCACTGTCGCGTTCGTGAGCGCGATCGGATGGCAAAGCGGGATCAGGTCGGATGTTCGTTTGGCAGCCATGATGCCGGCGATTCGCGCGACCGAAAGCACGTCGCCTTTCGCGATCTGATTCTTGCGAATTGCCTCGAGCGTCTCGAGCGCCATCGTGATCGTCCCGGACGCCGTTGCAACGCGGATTGAATCGGGCTTTGCGCCAACGTCAACCATCCGCGCGGCGCCTGAATCGTCGATGTGCGAAAGCTTGGTCACGACAGGCTCGTCGACAGCTCGCGGAGCAGCCGCGCGGTTATGAGCTGAGGGTTGACGTTGCCGCCGGCTCTTTCGCGAGCGCGGGTGACAGCGTCAGCCGCCCGACTCGCGCCGAGAGCGCGTGCCTCGTCGGCCTCGTGCAGAGCCGCGCGCATTCGCTCACCTATGAGAACCAGCATCGCGTCGAGCGTGTCGGTGAATGACCCGCGCGCTCCAGATCCTCCAATCGACATCGCGGCTGCGTGCCGAGCTGACTCGTGTTTTGCGAGCGCGGCGTCGATGAGCTTTCGCGCGGCGGCGATCGACCGGCCGCGGGATTCGTCGCCCAGCAGTTGGCCGGGCGCGCCGGCGGCAAGCGAGAGCCGTTCCGCGGCGGATCGCGGCGCGCCGGATTCGTCGAGGGCGGCCGATACGATCGGGTCAGCGAGAAATGCCCGCATTGCGGCCGTGTCGAGCCGCGGGACACGAACGCTCACCGCTCGTGAGCGAATCGTCGGGAGCAGCGCTCCCGGCTCGCTCGATGTCAGTATCAGAGTCGTCTTCGGCGATGGCTCCTCCAGTAGCTTGAGAAAAGCGTTCGCGGCGAACTCCGCTCCTTCCTGGGGAACCATTCGGTCAGCGTCGCCGATGAGGAAGACTTTTCGCGCTGCCATCGCCGGCGTCAGGGATGCTTGTTGAACGATCGCGCGCACCGTCGCCACGTAGATACCGTCGCTCCCAGAAGGCGCGGCGTACAACCCTCCATTCGCGAGGCGCTCGGTTATTCCTTCCTGAATGTCGTCCGTGACGGCGCTCAGATCGGGATCGGTATCCTTCAGTCGGGGGCGCGGAAAATACCAGTGAAGGTCCGGATGCGTGAGGTTTCTGGCGTACTCGCAGTTTCGGCATTCGTTGCACGGCTTCTCGCCGGCCGCGCAGAGGAGGCGCTGCGCCAGCCAGAGGGCAAGCCGCTGCTTTCCAACACCGCGGGGGCCGTGAAAGAGCAAACTGCCCGGAAGCTTTCCCTGGTCCGCGCTGTTTCCGAGTAGCGCGCGAATCTCCTCGTGGCCGTAAAGCTCAACCAGTGGCATCCGCGAAATATGTCATCTTTCGGCATGCGCATCTTCGATTCGGTTGAACGGGTGCCTGATTCACCCCATTATCGGCACAACCCTCGTCTGGCACACCTCGCGTAACGCCAAGCCCTGATTTTCTGGCGACAACCGCTCCCGAAGAAATCCTCGGACGTTTCGCCGCCCCGGATGGCAGATATTTCGAAGGCGTTAGATTTCATCATCAACGCATCTTTTCATGGCACGTTTTCTGACTGTCTTCGGGCCATCGTAGATCGAAAACAAGCGGGGTAGTGATGGCCGGTGATTTGACGGGTCGGAAGGTGGCAGTTATGGCAACGGACGGCGTCGAGCAAGTCGAGCTTACTGCGCCGTGGAACGCGCTCAAGGAAGCCAGAGCCGACGTCTCGCTCGTCTCCATAAAGAAGGGGTCGATTCAGGGCTTCATCCACGACGAGAAAGCGGACACGTTCAAGGTCAACGCTCTCGCCGGTGCCGTCAGTGGCCGCGATTTCGATGCGCTGGTAATTCCCGGGGGCCTCCGGAATACCGAGGCGTTGAGAGCGAACGCTGATGCCGTCAAGCTGGTTCGCGAATTCATGGAGCTCGACAAGCCTGTGGCCGCCATCTGTCACGCGCCGCGCCTGCTGGTTCAAGCCGATGCGGTGAAGGGGCGCACGCTGACATCCAACGATGAGCTGGCCGACGAAGTGCGCGAGGCGGGCGGCTCGTGGGTCAATCGCGGCGTGCAGGTCGACCAGAGGCTGCTAACCGGCAGGAGACCCGAGGATCTGCCGGCGTTTTGCGCGAGCCTGGTGCAGCTGCTTTCGACTGCCATCGACGAGCGGCGACTGGACAAGATGGTGGAGCAGACGTTCCCGGCCAGTGATCCGTTGCCGGGTCCGATTTCACCATCCTGATCGCATTGCGGCGCGGGCTGGGGAAAGCAGCCAACTTTATACTGCAAAGTACTTGACAAGCCTATTGAAGGCGTCGTAACATATGCGTATGACATCCGTACGTCCGCTTCGTCCGCCACCAACGCCGGAGCCCCCTGCACTGCATGTGCGGGCAATGGACAACCTCGCTTTCATCCGCGACACGATGGAAGCAGCAGGGTCTTTCACCGCGGTTTCAGGGTGGGGGATGGTCGCGGTCGGCGTTCTGGCTGCGATCGTCGCGGTGATTGCGGCGCAGCGTCCCACGTCGCTTGGATCGCTCCAGGTATGGCTCGCGTCGGCGCTTTTTCTTCCGGTTGTGAATCTCGCTGCGATCGTCCACAAGGCCCGCCGGGCGAAGATGCCTCTTCTTTCCGGCCCGGCAAGAAAGTTCGTCCTGAGCTTCTCACCGCCAATGATGGTAGGGGCGCTTCTCACTCTCGTGATGTACCAGGGCGGAATGGTCTACGCGATTCCCGGAATGTGGCTGCTCCTTTATGGCACGGCTGTAGTTGCAGGTGGGGCTTTTTCTGTGAAAATCGTGCCGGTGATGGGCTTGTGCTTCATGGCGGCGGGTGTCCTCGCCCTCTTCTCACCCATGTCCTGGACCCAATGGATCATGGGCGCGGCATTCGGCGGGCTGCACATTCTGTTCGGAATTCCAATCGCCAGGAGACACGGTGGCTAAGCATGGAGCTGCGCGCGATGATGCGCGCGCCAACGAGACGGTTCGCGCGAGCGGACCCAGGCGGTCGCCTGCCCGCAAGCCGGGCGATCTGGACCGTCTCATTCACGAACGGCTGCGCCTCGGAATCGTAAGCGCGCTCGCAGTGAACGACTCGCTCTCGTTCAGCGATCTCAAGAAGCTGATGAAGACCACCGACGGCAATCTCAGCGTCCACGCGCGGAAGCTCGAGGAAGCCGATTACATAACGTGCACTAAGTCATTCGAAGGACGCATGCCGAAGACGCAGTACCGGCTGACCGCCATCGGCCGCCGGGCGCTGGAGAGGTACCTCGATCACATGGAAGCACTGATCAGCGCGATGCGCGATCGATAGGCCGACTAACTCCTCATCGACTCATGAAGCAAGATTCTCCACGCGGCATTCACGTCGCGATAATCATGGACGGAAACGGACGATGGGCCATGGCGCGCGGGCAGATGCGCACGGCGGGCCACATCGAGGGCGCGCGCACCGTGCGGAAGATTGTCGAGGCCGCGCCGTCAAGCGGCGTTGGGACACTGACGCTCTACGCATTCTCCGCTGACAACTGGCGCCGGCCGTCGAGAGAGGTGGCGCTCCTGATGCGCCTGTTCCGTCGCTATCTCGTGTCCGAGGTTGCCCGGTGCGTAACGAATGGTGTCCGCATGCGCATCATCGGCCGGCGCGACCGGATTCCACCTGAGCTCCTGCGCGCGATAACGAACGCGGAGCATGCCACGCGAGATGGTCGCACGCTGGATTTGCGAATTGCCGTGGACTACTCGGCGAGAGATGCGATACTTCGCGCAGCTCGCAAAGTCGCCACGCATCCCGTCGACGCCGGTGATCTCGACCGCGACCGATTCGGCGAGCTCCTGTCCCGAGTCGATCACGGAATTGGCCCGTCCCGCGATGTCGACCTTCTGATTCGCACCGGTGGGGAGCAGCGACTGAGCGATTTCCTTCTCTGGGAATGCGCCTACGCCGAGCTGTACTTCACCCGTCGGATGTGGCCCGATTTCTCGTCAGCCGATCTTCGCGAGGCCGTTGAAGAGTTCCATGCGCGCGAGAGAAGGTTCGGCGCGGTGCCGGCGGCCGCTGCGGGCTAAGGCACCCAAAGTTCAAAAGAGAACTACAAGCGCAGAGCCATCAGTAACGCAAGCTGACGGCCGCGCGCCGCAAGCGACATTGACTGCACCGGTCGCTGGCCGGCAAAAACGGTTCGTCCTTGCTTTTGATCAAAGCCAATCCGTCCCGTCGTAAGCGGCGCGCGGCTTTCGGCTAGTTAGCTGAGAGCGCGCAGCTTGTCGTTATCTGTTTGTAGTTCAAGGCAAGGATGCGCGTCTCACCCGGAAAGGGAAAAGGGCCGCCTTTCGGCGACCCTTTTCCTCCCGCGTCTCCGTTCAGCTGCGCTGAGCGGGACGATAACGCCCGGCCTTACCTCGGCCGTCGTTGTCGCGGTTCTGCATCCGCTCCTTCATCCGCAGCTGCGCCGCGTCGAACTTCGTACGCTGCTCGGCGGTCAGGAGGTTGCGGATCTCCGTCTGCTGCTGCTGGTGAATCGGCTGAAGCCTCGCCTGCATGTCGGTGTGAAGCCGCTGGAATGCCGTACGGGCTCCCGCGGTGTCACCATTCTGCCTTAGTGCGCGGGCGGCATCATTCTGACTCTTGAACTGTTCGTGGATCGTCTGAATCCGGGGACGATACTTCTCGTGAATCGCCCTAATCTGAGTGCGCTGCGCTTCAGTGAGGTTAAGGTCGCGGGCCACTCCGCGATCGAATCCCCGGCCACCACGTCTGCCGCCGCGCATGCCTTCGCCACGAACGCCGCCGCGTCTGTGTCCGTCCATCCCTTTTTCGCCCGGCGCTTTCACGCTGGGGCCCTGAGTGCCGGGAGTCTGCGCGCCCGCAACTCCGGAAATTCCAATAAGCAGTGCGGCTCCAAGAGCCGCAGCATTAAATCTCGACATCAAACCTCCGTAATTGTCAATGAGCGCGCGGATGCGCGCAGTCAGAATGGTAGACGTACCGGTACAGCCGATGTTAGGGGCTGGTGGCTGCGTCACCCCGCCGGTCATAGATTTGAAACTGAGCATCTCATCTTCATTCATGGAGCCCCGAATGCCACTCAAGGACGGAAAGCGTTATTGCCTAAACCACCCTAACGCGCGCATGGGTCGCACGGAGAGGTTCAAAGCACTGGTGAACGTCGATGGCGCGACAACGACGGGCGTCGGCGGCACGATCGACCCGGGCTCGGGTATCATCGTCATGCCATTCGTCTGCGAGGAATGCGGGTATATGGAGCTCTATCTGGCCGACAAGACGCCCGTAGAAAAACTGAAATAGGCCGGGAATGGCAACACAGGTAGTTCAGCTGCGTCGTCGCGGCTGGGGCGAGACCATGCGCCCCGATTCGTGGTGGGTTCAGCCCCTCGTAGTATTCACGATTCTCTCGGCTTTCGTCGTCTATACAACGTGGGCAGCGTTTCAGAACGCACATTACGAATTCGGGAATTATCTATCGCCGCTGTATTCACCGGTTCTTTTCGGTGACTCACCGCAGGCGGTGTTCGGACCCAGGCCGGGATGGTGGCCATCGTTGCTCCCGTTTTCACCGGCTCTCTTGATTCTGCCTTTCCCCGGGCTTTTCCGGCTTACCTGTTACTACTACCGCGGAGCGTACTACAAAGCGTTCTGGTCGGATCCGCCAAACTGCGCTGTGGGCGAGCCGCGCAAGGGATTTCGAGGAGAAGCGTCGTTCCCGCTGATCCTCCAGAACGTTCATCGGTACTTCCTCTACATTGCACTCCTGTTCATCGTCGTCCTCTCGTACGACGTGTGGAAGGCGTTGTGGTTCGTCAACCCGGCAACAGGCAGGGAAGAGTTCGGCATCGGCTTCGGTACGCTACTGCTCGCCACAAACGTCGTTCTGTTGAGCGGCTACACCTTCGGGTGCCACTCTTTGCGGCATCTCGTCGGCGGTTATCTCGATCGCCTTTCTCGCGCGCCCGTTCGGAAAAAGGCTTACGACTGCGTGAGCTGCCTAAATCGCGGACACATGCGGTGGGCGTGGTGCAGCCTGATAATCGTCGGCTTCTGCGACGTCTACGTTCGTCTCCTTTCCATGGGTGTGTGGACGGACTGGAGACTGTTTTAGATGCCAGATTATGTGACGCACACTCACGACGTACTCGTGGTCGGGGCGGGTGGCGCGGGACTGAGAGCGGCGATTGAAGCGGCAAAGTCCGGTGCGCGCGTCGGGCTGGTGTGCAAGTCATTGCTCGGCAAGGCGCACACTGTGATGGCGGAAGGCGGAGTGGCCGCCGCACTCGCGAACGTCGACGACCGCGACAACTGGCGAGTGCATTTCGCCGACACGATGCGCGGCGGTCAGTATCTCAACAACTGGCGCATGGCCGAGCTGCACGCGAAGGAAGCTCCGGATAGGGTGCGAGAGCTCGAGGCATGGGGTGCAGTGTTCGATCGGACGCCGGACGGCCGCATCCTTCAGCGAAACTTCGGCGGGCATAAGTATCCGCGTCTCGCGCACGTGGGGGACCGTACCGGCCTTGAGATGATCCGCACGCTCCAGGACTACGCGGTGCAGATGGGGATCGACGTGCACATGGAGTGCACCGTCGTCGAGATCATAAAGGACGGCGATCGAATCGCAGGCGCGTTCGCATACGACAGAGACCGCGGCCGCTTCAAGGTCTTCGAAAGCCGGGCGATCGTGCTTGCAACCGGCGGCATCGGCCGCGCTTTCAGCGTCACAAGCAACAGCTGGGAATACACCGGCGACGGCCACTCACTCGCGTATCGCGCGGGTGCAGCCCTTCAGGACATGGAGTTCGTCCAGTTCCATCCCACCGGAATGGTGTGGCCGCCGAGTGTAAAAGGGATTCTCGTCACCGAAGGTGTGCGCGGCGAAGGGGGGATACTCGTGAACCGCGAGGGACGTCGCTTCATGTTCGACGACATCCCCGAAAATTATCGCAGCCAGACCGCGGACAATGAAGAGGAAGGGTGGCGCTACGTTCAGGGCGACAAGAGCGCCCGGCGTCCGCCCGAGCTGCTCACGCGAGACCATGTCTCGCGCGCCATCATGCGTGAGGTGCGCGAGGGCCGCGGCAGCCCCCATGGCGGTGTGTTTCTCGATATCTCGTGGATCAAATCCAAAATGCGGAACGCTCCCGAGCACATCAAGAGGAAGCTCCCGAGCATGTATCACCAGTTCAAGCAGCTCGCCGACATCGACATCACGGCGGAGCCCATGGAAGTGGGGCCGACGACGCATTACGTGATGGGCGGTGTGCGCGTGGACGGTGACTCGCAGATGTCCACGTTACCGGGCTTGTTCGCCGCGGGCGAAGCCGCCGCGGGTCTTCATGGCGCGAATCGCCTTGGCGGAAATTCGCTTTCGGATCTTCTCGTGTTTGGAATGCGCGCGGGCGAATACGCAGCGAAATACGCTTCGGAGAATCAGGCGGCGAGCATTCCATCCGACGCAGTAGACGCTGCGGCAAAGGCGGCGCTCGAGCCTTTTGGACGCGCCACGAACGGAAGCGCCGGCGCGGGCCCGTATCAGGTGCAGCACTCGCTGCAGGAGATGATGCAGGACCTCGTTGGAATAGTTCGGCGGGAGGAAGAGATGCAGCGCGCTCTGGATGGAATAGCGCAGCTGAGATCGCGTGCTGTCGCGGTTTCCGTCACCGGTAATCGTGAATACAATCCCGGCTGGCACACCGCGCTCGACCTCGAGAATCTGCTGATTGTCTCGGAAGCGATAACGCGCTCGGCGCTCGAGCGTAAGGAAAGCCGTGGGGCGCAGTTTCGTGAAGATTTCCCGGAGAAGGATCAGGCCTACGCCGGGTTCAACATCACGGTTACCCGGGGCAGGGAAGGAGAAATGGTCGTGAGCCGCGTGCGGATTCCACCGATGCGGGACGACCTCGCGCAAATCGTGGAGGAGAACAAGTGACTGCGGCAGCACGGGGCGCGGTTTCGCACGACATCGTCAAGAGCGGTCAGCGAGCGGCTGAGCGCAGCGACCAGAGTGCCGGGGGTGAGGCCAAGCGAGCTACTTTCCGCGTCTGGCGCGGCGATTCGGCGAGCGGCGAATTCAAGAACTACGACACCTCTGTTTCCGAGGGAATGGTAGTTCTCGACGCGATACATCAAATACAGGCAGAGAGTGCAAACGACCTCGCGGTCAGGTGGAATTGCAAAGCCGGCAAATGCGGCTCATGCTCGGCCGAAGTGAATGGAATGCCGCGCCTGATGTGCATGACGCGTCTCAACGATCTCGATCTCGACGAGCCGGTGACTGTCGAGCCGATGAGGACGTTCCCGCTCGTACGCGACCTGGTAACCGACGTATCGTGGAATTTCGAGGTGAAGAAGCGGATCAAGAAATTCACGCCGCGTGCGCCAGACGCGCCGGATGGAACGTGGCGGATGGACCAGGCGGACGTCGACCGCGTGCAGGAATTCAGGAAGTGCATCGAGTGCTTTCTATGTCAGGATGTCTGTCACGTCCTGCGCGATCACCACAAGCTTGACGAGTTCATCGGTCCGCGCTTTCTGGTTCATGTGGCCGCGCTGGAGATGCATCCGCTGGACACCGAGAATCGTGTCGACGAGCTCAAGGAGGCGCACGGGATCGGGTACTGCAACATCACGAAGTGCTGCACGAAGGTGTGTCCCGAGAACATCACCATCACGGACAATGCGATCATTCCTCTCAAGGAGAGAGTGGTTGACCAGCATTACGATCCGTTGAGAGGACTCGTCCGCCTGTTCAGACGAGGGAAGTAACTCCACTTCAACTCTTCTGTGGCACGCTGGGCGGGCTCGCCCGGCCTATGACGTGCAGACACACGGCTCGTGCGCATCCAACTGACGACGCTTTTCATCGCGGCGGCCCTCAGCGCTTGTGGCTCCGATCCTCCCGCCGGACCGATAGTCGTTCCTCCCGAGTTCAATCTCTCTGTAACGGAAGTAGTGGGCGGATTGTCGAATCCGCTTTTCGTCACCGCTCCGGCCGGAGACTCGCGGCTCTTTGTAGTGGAGCAAGGCGGCTGGGATCGTCGAAAACTCATCTTGACCGTCGCGCAGCCATTCGCGAATCACAAAGGCGGCCTGAATCTCTTCGGGCCCGACGGTATGCTCTACATCGGCCTGGGCGATGGCGGCAACGCCGGAGACCCTCTGGGGAATGGCCAGAATCGAGGCACTCTCCTCGGGAAGATTCTGCGAATCGACGTCGACCGTGGTGATCCTTACTCGGTTCCTGCCGACAACCCATTCGTCGGCCAACAAGGGGCGCGCGGAGAGATCTGGGCATACGGCCTCCGCAATCCATGGCGCTTTGCCTTCGATCTGCCCGGCGGTTTGCTCTTCATCGCCGACGTCGGACAAGCCCGCTTCGAAGAGGTGGACGTTGTCGCTGCTAACCGTGGCGGCGTGAATTACGGATGGAACATCATGGAGGGCGTCTCGTGCTTCAATTCGTCTTCCTGCAATCAACAGGGCCTCGAGCTACCTGTAATCACTTACGACCGCTCGGGCGGGGCCTGCTCCATTACCGGAGGATTCGTTTACCGAGGCGCTAGCCTCCCGGAAATCGCGGGGCACTATTTCTATTCTGACTACTGTGCCGGATTCCTGAAAAGCTTTCGCTACCAGAACGGCTCGGCCGTCGAGCAGCGGGTGTGGGATGTCGGCAGCATCGGGTCGATTACGTCTTTCGGCGAGGACGCGGCCGGCGAGCTCTACATGACTTCCTCGAGCGGGCGGGTCTATCGGATCGTTCGCCGCTCGTGAACCGGCGTCATCGCCTGTCTGCGCTTGGCTGGCGTGCTTAAGTTCCGAGATCAACCCGCGACGCGGACAATGACGTATCAACAGGTGGCGTAATTGGCAATCGATCTTCGCGGGCAGCTGCAGAAAATCCTCGGCGACACCTACGTGCTGGATCGCGAACTCGAGGCCGGGGGAATGGCCCGTGTGTTCACCGCGACGGAATCCGCGCTTGGAAGAAGGGTCGTCATCAAGGTTCTTCCGCCGGAGATCGCCGCGGGTGTAAAAGTCGAGCGATTCAAGCGTGAGATCCAGTTCCTTGCGCGCCTGAATCATCCGCACATCGTGCCGATGCTGGCCGCTGGAGGAGAGGGCGCTCTTTCCTATTATGTCATGCCCTTCATGCAGGGTGAGTCACTTCGGGCGCGACTGCTGCAGCGTGGAGCGCTTCCACAAACACAGGCTGTGCGAACAATGCGGGAGGTTGCATCCGCGCTGACGTTTGCGCACGAGAACGGGATCGTCCATCGTGACATCAAACCCGACAATGTGCTCCTCATCGGAGGCTCGGCAATGGTTACCGACTTCGGTGTGGCGAAGGCCTTGTCGGTGTCGACGGGCGATGGCGATCCGAACTCGCTCACCTCGCTCGGAATAGCGCTCGGAACTCCGAGCTACATCGCCCCGGAGCAGGCGACTGCCGACCCGACGACCGATCACCGGGCCGACATCTACTCACTCGGGGCAATGGCGTACGAGATGATCGCCGGCAGAACGCCATTCTCGGCGCGATCTCCGCAGGAGATGCTGGTCGCGCACATCAGCCAGACGCCTGTTCCTCTGATCGAGCGCAAGCCCGATATCTCGCCCGCCCTCAATGACCTGGTAATGCGCTCCCTCGAGAAATCGCCGGACCTTCGGCCGCAGACGGCCGCGGAGATCGTAGACCTTCTGGATGCAATCGTGACACCGTCGGGCGAGACGGCAATCAAGAATTCACAAACGCAACTTCCGCCCGAGCTGATCGATACGTCGCCGGGAGCGACAGCGTCGGCAGCCAGCACAACATCGTACACGCTTTATCTGCTCGCAGGCGCGGTTGCGATCATTGCGATTGGAGTTCTGATCGCGAAGTGGTTAATCGCGAGGGGCTAGCCCTCACTGCGGTCTCAACCGACGACAACAACAAAACAAAAAGAGCGATTCGGCGGATTTTGCGGATTCGGCGAATACAACAAAATTCTATGGGAACAGCGGAACGACGGCGTGACTGCCCCCGACGTTGCTGTTACCCAAGAACTTCCCGTAGTATCCGCGGAATCCGTTAAATCCGCCGAATCGTTTTGCACGCTTTTGTGGTTCCGTAGTTCCAGTAGTGCCCGTAGCCGCCGTCAAATTGTGGGTGTAACAAAGGCGTGGCGCCGCTCGTCACAAGA
>JBDSVO010000180.1:0-5741 GCA_039927215.1 Gemmatimonadaceae bacterium | reverse complement strand
CCGGACCCGGGCCCGCGTCCGCTCGACAGCGAGCTCGACGTCTACGGGCTGACGCATCCTGGAAAGAAACGGCCCAATAACGAAGACCATTTCCTCATCTGTGCGCTTCAAAAGCGCATGGAGGTGTACCACACCAGTCTGCAGGACACATCACGGCTCGGCGGAAACGAGCGGATGGCGTTTCTCATGATGGTGGCCGACGGCGTTGGCGGTGCCGCGGCCGGTGAAGAGGCGAGTCGCCTCGCACTCGAGGGCGCCACGAAGTACGTGTCGGGAGCGCTCCACTGCTACTACACGAGCGACCCGAACGACGACACGAGTTTCATTCACGAGCTCGAGGAAGCTGCGGTCAAGGTGCACAACGAGCTCGCAGCCGCCTCGGCTTCAGACAAGAGCCTCCGCGGAATGGCGACGACTCTCACGCTTTTCCTCGGGGTGTGGCCGCGCGCGTACCTGCTGCAGGTGGGCGACAGCCGCGCATACAGCTTGAAGAACGGAGTTCTGACCCAGACCACTCGCGATCAGACGATGGCTGAAGAGCTGGTGGATCAGGGAGTGCTGACGCGGGCGGACGCCGCGAATACTCGTTGGGCGCACGTGCTATCGAGCGCGATCGGTGGACCGCAGGCCGCACCCGTCGTCAGAGGATTCGATCAGGGTTGGGGACAAGTCGCGCTGATGTGCAGCGATGGCCTAACGCGTCACGTGTCCGATGATCAGATCCGCGACCGTCTCATGACACTGACATCCTCGCGCCAGGCGTGTGAGAGCCTCTTGCAGGATGCACTCGATGGAGGGGGAGCAGACAACATCACGATCATCGTCGGGCGAACCATCGGCGAGAAGGCAAAAGTCGTCGACGCGTAAAAAGGCCGGATGAACTTTGCGCTCATCCGGCTTTTGACTGGACGTAATCTCCTAGCGGGTCCCGATGTCTGCCTCCACATCGGAATCGCTGTCCGGGTCGCCGGTGGATTCCCAATCACTGCCCGATTCGCGCCCGACAATCTGTGCTCTGGTCTCCACGTAACGCACCAGCGCGAGCAGCCTCTTCGATTCGAGCGGGAACTCGAGCTCAGCGAGCGTTGCGCGTTGCACGCGGGCCGGCATCGGCGCGGCCGGAGCGTCCTCGCCATGGAAGACGAGAAACGCACCGCCTTCGGCAAGTGGAACTCGGAGTGTCATTCGGATTTCATCGATCGCTGACCTTTCAACGAGTACGACTATCGGTCGGGCGTCACCGACGGAGTCGAGGGAATCGTGGAGAGTTGGAGAGAACAGAAGCTGATGTCCGGCGGCGGTGAGAGTTTGAGAGGCTCCTTCGATTAGCGCCGTATCGGTTCCGACAATCAGCAATAAAGCCATGCGCATCTCCTTCAACATCACGCCCGAAAAAATCAACCCACACTCGCGATGGATTATGGCAAAACCGAAGCCATTCGGGAAGCATCCGAGCAAGATGTTATCTGCATTTTAGCATAATTGTTGTTTGAGCGGGGCCCCGAGATCAGATGAGTCGAAGCACTGCACCTTGCACAAATCCGATGATGAAGTAAGCAATGATTGGCGTAATGTCGATCATGCCTATGCTGGGGATCACCGACCTCAGGGGTTTCAGGATTGGCTCGCTCACCACATAGGACCAGTGAATCCACTTGGAGTAAGGTGAGATCGGGAGCCACGTGCTGACTACTCTCACGAGCAGTGCGATCCGCACGAATTGGAATGCCCATAAAACGATCAGCCTGAGAATTCCCCGCGGTCCGCTCTGAACCGCGAAGGCGAATCCGAATAGCTGAGCCCGGATGAAATCGAACAGGCTGATGACGAGAATTCCGCCTACGACGACTGCCGCGAGCGCCCACAAAGGAGCGCTCGCTGGATTCCCACCTGCAGAAACAACGCGACGCTCAATGGGCGCAATCAGTGGATCGATCTTCGTTCTCGTGAATCGCGCCGTCGCCCCGAACAGGTTCAGCCGGCGTGTGCGCACGAGCCAGTCCAGGACACAAAAGAGCGCGAGCACGACAGCGATCGCGAGAATCACAAGACGCACGATGCCGAGGCCCATGTCCAGCGCACCCAGCGCGGATCCCACCGGCGAGCCCGAATTCACGCGGGCGATTTCATGGACAACACGGCGCGCTTCACGGAAGTGAAACGCGCATGTTCAGATTCTTAACGAGGAACGCAAACTTGTCGGCAGCCTCTTCGATCTGTTTCGTCGTTGGCTTCCCCGCGCCATGTCCCGCTTTTGTCTCGATGCGGATAATGACAGGTGCCGGGCCCGACTGCGCAGCCTGAAGTGTCGCCGCGTATTTGAACGAATGCCCGGGCACCACGCGGTCGTCGTGGTCCGCGGTGGTGATCAGGGTTGCCGGATAGCGCGTCCCCGGTTTGATGTTGTGCAACGGCGAATATGCGCGCAGAACCTCGAACTGCTTCGGATCGTCGGGAGAACCATAGTCCGAGACCCACGCCCAGCCGATGGTGAACTTGTGAAACCGCAGCATGTCCATCACTCCAACCGCCGGAAGTGCGGCGCCAAACAGCTCGGGTCGTTGATTGAGAACCGCGCCGACCAGCAACCCACCGTTCGACCCTCCCGAAATCGCCAGCTTCGGGCTCGACGTGTACTTCTCGCGAATCAGATACTCGGCGGCCGCGATGAAATCGTCGAAGACGTTCTGTTTCTTGTCGAGCATTCCGCCTTCATGCCACTCCTTTCCGTACTCGCCCCCACCACGAAGGTTTGCGACGGCGTAAATCCCGCCCATCTCCAGCCAGACGAGATTCGCTGACGAAAAAGCAGGAGTCTGTGCGATGTTGAATCCACCGTAAGCGTAAAGAATCGTCGGATTGCTTCCGTCGAGAGCAGTCCCCTTTTTCGCGGTGATGAACATCGGCACGCGCGTGCCGTCCTTGCTGGTGTAGAAGACCTGCTTTGTCTCGAACCGTGAGAGATCCGCCGGCAGCCTTGGAGTCGTGTACGGTTCGCTGCGCATTTGCTTCACATTGACGCGGTAAACCGCGGCTGGAGACAGGTAGGACGTGAACTGGTAGAACATCTCATCGTCGTCCGGCTTTCCCGTGATCTGCGTGACAGTTCCGATGCCGGGCAAATCCAGCTCTCGAAGGAACGGATATCCGACTCCCCCGCGCGCCATGTCGCGCCGAGTCGTGTCGATCCGTTCCGGGATGGGCGCGCGGCCTGCGCGTGGGTCGCCCATCGGGGCGCGACGGCGATCGAGCAATTCGCGATCGGTCGGCATTCCATAGAATCGGATCGAGGATCGCGCATCCTGCAGATACGAAGCGACGAGCCGGTTTCCGATCACTTTCGCGTCAGTCAACGCATCCTTGCTCTCGCCGATGACAGTAAGCCACCGATTGGGCATTGCGTTGTTGATGTCGATCGAAATCAGGCGACCCTTCGGCGCCGTACGATCCGTTCGAACGAGAAAGATGTCGCCCATGTTGCCGATGAACTGATATTCGGCCTCGAGGCGGTCGATGAGTCGAACAAGTGGAACATTGATGTTCGGCTTCTTTCCGTTGTCGCCGAGGAACAGGTAGTAGAGGCGGGTGCGCTGGTCGGTTCCCTGGAAAACCGTGATGATTGCGAACTTCCCGTCCTCCGTAACCTGCGTATCGAACAACCAGTCCGGTTGATCGCGCTGCTCGTAGACGAGCTCGTCCGACGACTGCGGCTTGTTGATCCGGTGGTAATAGACCTTCTGGCCGCGGTTGACGTTGGTGAGCGTGTTGCCTGCTTTCGGCTCGTCATACCGCTCGTAGAAGAAGCCTTTGTTGTCCTTCGTCCAGGAGATGCCCGAGAATTTCACCCACTTCAGCTGATCGGCGAGATCGCGTCCATTGTCGACACCGCGAACCCGAATCTCCTGCCAGTCGGAGCCGCTGGCCGTCGTTGCGTACGCGAGGTAGTGCCCGTCGGGAGAAGGCTCGCTGGCGTTGAGCGCCACCGTGCCGTCGGCTGAGAGGGTGTTGGGATCGAGCAACACCCGCCACGGGGCGTTGCCATTCCTTACGAAGAGGACCGATTGATTCTGGAGGCCGGTGTTCTGAAACTGGAAGTATCTGCCGCCCGACTTGGACGGCGCGCCGAACCGTGGATAGTTCCACATCTGCGTCAGGCGATTACGGATCGCGATTCGCTCGGGGATAGCTTCGAGGTAGCGGAATGTGATAGCGTTTTCAGCTTCGACCCATGTTTTTGTCTGCGGTGAGTCGGGATCCTCGAGCCACCGGTACGGGTCGGAAATCTTTACGCCGTGGTAGTCGTCTACCTGGTTCGCCTTGGCGGCGACTGGATACTTGACCGTGCCGGACGCTGTTTGCGCTCCGGCAAAAACTGGAAAGGAGAACGCGAGAAGCGTCGCTCCCTTGATCGAACGAATTCTTGTCACTGGCAGCCGGGTTGGGGTAGGTCAATCTACGACGAATGAAGGAAATGGTTCCAGCGGACGTGCGGAAGATGGTCGGGAGTCGAAGCTTTGCGCTGTCATGCGTGCTCATCGTGGCGTGCGCGCCAGTCCGCGGGCCAACGCTCGAGGAGACATCGCGGCAACCATCGTTGCGGGTGATGACATACAACATCCAGGCGGGTGAAGGTAAACTCGAGAACGTCGCACAGACGATTCGGCGCTTTTCGCCGGACATTGTCGGACTTCAGGAAGTGGACGTTCATTGGTCTGCCAGGAGCGCATTCGCCGACCAGGCAACCGTGCTGGCGGGGATGCTTGGCATGCAGCAACGGTTCGCGAGGATCTATCAGATTCCCGCAGAGGATTCGACGAAGCCGCCGCGCGAGTACGGCGTGGCGATCTTGAGTAGATGCCCGATTGTCTCCTTTACGAATCACATGCTGACACGCTTATCGACGCAGGATTCGAACGCAGCGCCGGCTCCAATGCCGGGATTTCTGGAGTCCGCCGTGGATGTTGGCGGGATGCGCATCCGCGTATTCAACACGCATCTGGACTACCGCACTGATCCAGCTGTCAGGCGGCAGCAGGTATCGGAGATGCTTGCGATCATTGGCGCGGCAGCGGTGCCCACTCTTCTGATGGGCGATATGAACGCACCGCCCGAGGCGCCGGAGCTGCAGCCGCTGTTCGCAAGACTGAAGGATTCCTGGCTGGGACACGTTGAAGCAGGCCTGACCTATCCCGCATCTGGTCCGGTCCGCCGCATCGATTACGTGTTCACCTCATCGCAGTTCGTCGCTCGGTCGGCGAGCGTGCCTCTCACGCTTGCGTCGGACCATCGGCCGGTCGTAGCCGATCTCGTCCTTTCCGCAAATCCCTCGGCCCGCCTGAGCTGTAACTGAAAGTGAGACCGGGGTCGGCGGGACAGCCTGGAGATTCTTCCGATCTGACCGCCAGTTACGACGAGGTTGCGGCCGAATACACGCGGCGAATCGCGGACGAGCTCGATCACAAGCCGTTCGATCGCAATCTCCTCGACAGGTTTGCGGCGATGTTCGATTCTGGCGACGTCGTGTGCGACGTAGGCTGCGGGCCCGCACACGTTGCGCGGTATCTGACCCAGCGTAGTGTGAAGGTTATCGGTATCGACCTCTCGCCCGAGATGGTCGCTCAGGCACGCGCGGTCAACCCGGACCTCGAAATTCGTCACGGCGACATGCTTGCGCTCGATATTCCCGACGAAGCATGGGCGGGCATTGTCGCTTTCTACTCGATAATTCACATTCCGCGCGC
>JBDSVO010000179.1:0-13932 GCA_039927215.1 Gemmatimonadaceae bacterium | reverse complement strand
ATCGTCGCGGTTAGTCCCTCATTGGCATTCCAGGCCGAGACGTATGACAACGACGCTTCGGTTCCAACGAGTGAGGCGATCTCCCGCTCGAGCTCCCGGTGAATCGTGAACGTGCCGCAGATGAAGCGGACGCTCCCGGTTCCCGCGCCAAACCTGTCGAGACCTTCGACACCCGCGCGTACAACCTCAGGGTCGTCGCACAGACCGAGGTAGTTGTTCGACGAGAGTATCAACACCTCTCCCCGGCCTTCCATGTCTACGCGCGCGGATTGCGGCGAATCCAGGTAATTGAGGCGCTTGTACACGCCGTCCGTCTTCAGCTGCTCGATGCCCGCTTTGAGCTCGTCGTTGAATTTGCGATTGAGAGCCACCGGCCGTTGTCCCCTATGCGATCTCGAAGATTACTTTGCCCGCCTCGCCGGACTTGATCGCGGCGATTGCGGCGTCTACCTCGTCCATCGGAAAGCGATGCGTGATCACGGGCGCAGGGTCGAACTTCCTGGCGCGAAGGAATCGCGTCATCTGATGCCAGGTGTCGTACATGCGCCTTCCAACAACTCCGTATATCGTGAGTCCCTTGAAGATGATTTCCTTGGGTAGGTCGATCTCGATCGGCTTGGTAGGAATTCCAAGCATCTGGATGCGGCCACCGACTCTGACGAACGCGAACGCCTGGTGGATCGCGGCGGGTACGCCGGACATTTCGAGGACGACGTCCACTCCCAGCCCATCGGTTGCTGACTTCACGACGCGCTCAACCTGGTCAGGAGTGATCGCATCGTCGGCTCCCATTGCTTTGGCGAGCTCGAGGCGCTTTTCGTTGATGTCGGACGCGATAATGCGCGACGCGCCGGCTGCTTTGCAGATCCCGACGGCGAAGATCCCGATGGGCCCGCATCCCGTGACGAGAACAATCGCGCCCGGTATGTCGGCGGTGAGCGCCGTGTGGAACGCGTTCCCCATGGGGTCATGGATTCCACCAATGTCGTAACTGATCGAATCGTCGAGGTGCCAGACGTTCGTCGCCGGCATCGCGATGAAGTCCGCGAAGCAGCCGTCGCGATCGACGCCGATGATCTTTGTGTGCGGACAGACGTGTGCGTTGCCGGTGCGGCAAAGCAGGCAGCGTCCATCGACGATGTGCCCTTCAGCGGTAACGCGGTCGCCTTCCTGCACGTCGGTCACCAGTCGCCCGACTTCGACAACATCGCCGGCGAACTCATGACCGACGACGAACGGCGGCTTGCATCGTCCGCGCGCCCAGTCGTCCCAGTCGTAGATGTGAACGTCGGTTCCGCAAACTCCGGCGCGCCGAACGCGGATCAGAACTTCGTCCTCGCGGATCTTCGGCTCGGGCACGTCACGCAGCACGATTCCCGGCCCGGCTGTTTCCTTCACGAGAGCTTTCATTGGCGGGAGGTAAGGTGCAATCCATGCGCCTTCTGAGGAAGTCCGGGCGCGATACTTCGTCTTGTGTGAGCTTGCACTCGCTCGGCCGATGGACCTTCGCGCCCGACACCGAGACACCGCGACAGCGAGAACCACACGCAATTATCACGTTGCATAGCGCAACGATTTGTAGCAAAACAATTTCATTGTTACGCGCAAAGGATATTGCTTCGTCATTGTTTCAAATAAATAGTTGTTGCGTGGAATTTTTGTTGCTCCTATATTCGCGCCGTGGTCGCATCTGCATTGCGGCATCGAGTTTGCGACCCACTGTGACCACGCGGGCCTGTTCGGACGCTGCATCAGTCGGCAGTTCCACCGGGGAGCTCGCCGAATAGTTCAACTCCTTCATGGAGAGACTACACAATGGCAGCAGCGAAGAAGGGTGGCCGAAAGAAAGCAGCGAAGAAATCCTCGCGGAAGAAAAGCACCGCGAAGAAGGGCGGTCGCAAGAAAACAGCAAGAAAGAAGGCGACCAGAAAGCGCCGCTAGCGTTAGCGGTGACAACAAGAAAGCCGGCCACGTGCCGGCTTTCCTGTTTATTGGAACGTTTCCCCGCCCATTCTCGGTCAGCGCGAGTAACGCGCGCTCGCCAGCTCGACAATCCTGTTGATCAGCGCCGGATACTCGATCCCGTGCTTGAGCGCGGCGGTCGCGAACTCACTCTTCGCCTCGAGATAGCAGTTGGGATTCACTTCGATCACATAAATCTTGCCTGACTCCGTCACTCGCAGATCCACGCGCGCGTAATCGCGAAGCCGGAGCGCCTGGAATGCATCGATCGCGACCTTCTTGATCCTCTCAGCAAGCTCGTCCGGAAGATCCGTCGGAAAAATCGATTCGGTCCCCGCGAATTCAGCGCCTTCGCCCTCGCCATCGTCCCCCCACTTGGCCGCCCAGCTCGCGATCTTCGGCAGACCAGCCGGAAACTTCGAAAAGTCCAGCTCGATGATCGGCAGCGCTTCCACACTGCTGTTTCCCAGTACCCCGACGTAGAACTCCCGGCCATCTATGAACTCTTCGGCCAGAACCGGTGACTGGTATTCAGTCTGAAGCAAGCTGATCGCCTCGAGCAGCTCCTTCACGTCGTTGACGATGGACTTCTGCGTGATTCCGAGCGAGGCATCTTCCTGCGGCGGCTTCACGATCAGCGGGAAGTTGATGTCACCCGCCCAATCGACGTTGCCTCGGAAGACTGTCGCGAAGCGCGCAGTCAGAATGCCGTGAAACGACAGCACCTTCTTTGTCAGTGTCTTGTCGCCGGCGACTATCAGACCCGCGGGGCTGGAGCCGGTGTAGCGAAGTTGCAGAAGGTTGAGCAGTGCCGCGACGTTGGACTCCAGCGCGCTCTTCCCGCCGAACGACTCAGCGATGTTGAAGACCAGATCGGGCGGATCAGCCTTGAGGGCCGCAATCACCGGCTCAATGTCATTGTCAATCACAATGCGTCGCGTCTCGTGTCCGCTCGAGCGAAGCGCCCCCTCGATCTGGTCGAGCACGGGATCAACCGGCGGCTCGAGCGCGTCCTGCGTGTGAAGGAGCGTGACCTTCATTCTTCGTCTCCCTCGCTGCCGTCCAGAACGTTCGTATGTCTGTAATTCATGATTACCGCCGTCCCGAATGCCGTGAGCTCGATGAGTGTAGAGGCTTCAAGCCCCCGCACGCGGAGGCCGAGCGCCTCTGCGCGCTCACGAAGAAAGTCAATGAACTGCTTGACAACGTAACTACTCTCCCCTGTCCAATACGAGATTCGGGCCACGATTTCCCGGCGGTGGCCGGCGATGAACTCCGCGGCCGTCTGCGCTATGGGCGCCTCGCTCTCGGCAGCAAAGATGTTTCGAAGATCTCCATCGAACACCCGGCGGTCGCTGATTGGAAGTGAATCCTCCGCATCGCGGTAGTGCTCTTCGATCGTGTAGCTCATGGCCGATACAGGAAGATCGTCATCAGTCGGCTCGACGGCCGCGGGCGGGTCGTCGCCAATATCGCGCATCACGCGATCGACGTACTCGAGTTTTTTCAGAGCCGGCCAGTCGGCGTAGACATTTCGCCAATCGCTCTCGGGCGTCAGCCATACGGCGAATGATTCAGCGAAGTCTTCGTCGGGATGCTTTTGCGCGTACCAGCCGAGTATGTGGCGAACGAAGTCGTGCGAGAAAGGATCGGCGCGGTAGCGGTCGCGATAGGGACGTGAGTAGGGACCGAACGTCTTCCGCCAATCCGCGCGGTCGTAGAGCCGATACGCGTAGTTGAATGCGTGCCCCGCTTCATGACGCATGTACCGCATAGCGTCATCGTCGGACTCGATACCCAGGGCGAGATCGTCCTCGATTTGCGCCAGCCTCGGATCCGCGAGGTAGAAGGGCACTCCGATGAGCGGAGTGCCATCCGGACATCCCCATTGATCGCTGAGATAAACCGGCGGGCGGAACACGAGCCCATTTGCGGCAAGCTCGGAGTAGAGCTTCTCGACCATCTTCTCGACGCGAGTGCCGGCGATCGTGAGCCCGAAGTCGGAGATCTTTTGCGCCATGAGGGTCCGGCGCTCGCCTTCCCAGTTGGCGAAAGCTTCTTCCACAGTCGAGTCTCGGGGCGGGGGCAGTAGATGAGTGGATCGTCCAACCCGAAAAATACCCGAGTAGCATGTTTATGGGCGATTGCCGTGCGCTCAGGGGTGGGTCAACTTGCTTCGTCGCTGCCAAATAGAGCGGCTAGCTGTGCGTGCGAAAGCAAAAAAAGCCCCGCCGTGTCGCCGGCGGGGCCGTCCCAGTCCCTATTCTATAGTAGGGACCTAGGCCGCTTTCGAGGCCGGATCCACGGTTGGCTCCGGCGCCGGTCCCCAGATGTATGCCGAGAAAACCGTCGGCTGCTCCCCGCGGTCTCCGTTGGATATGATTATGCCGATCGGCTCATTGTGCTCGGCTGACTGACTAATCTCTTTTTTCATTTCCGCCCCTCACTGTAGACGGCTCGGCGAATGCCGAACGCGAGACAGTGGTAAAGCACCCTGAGTGCCAAGCTGGGCAGATAAGTTAACTTGTTATATTATTTGAAGTTACAGTAGCGGCTGGCAGAGCCGCCGTGAGAAATTGTCGCTTTATAACACACAATTATCGGACATTGTGTGTCGAAGTGATACGCTTGGCCGGGCCGATTAGGCCACGGCTTTTCTCGCCAGGAACGACTTGCCGGCCGCTCCGTCCTCGACGACCGACACCTCCCAGCCCTTGTAGTTCTTCTTCAGCTCGGACAGTGAAACTCCTGACTGGCCGGCAATGATCGTCGCGACAAGATGGACTCCGCCGTCCTCGGTAGCGCTCTGAAGGACTCCAATCACATGGGAACGCTGCCGAGCCGTCAGACCAGCGAAGGCGGCGGGGGTGCAAACGACGGCGCTGAGTGACCGCTCCTCTGAAGGCGCCCATTTCGTCAGTCCTTCCGGGTGATGATCGATGCGACCGGGCAGGCTCCCTACTTCCGCGTTGTTGAGCAGGCTGGCCTTTATGTCGGACTGGCCATTGATGGCGGTAACCGCGCACCCGTGAGCTGCGAGATACAGTGCGGCGCTCGCGCCTTCGTCGCCGGCTACAAGAACGCGCGAGTCCGCCGGCGGATGAATCTCGCGCGCTACCGCACTGTCGGGACTCAGACCCCAATGCTCGGGACGCATGAACTCCTGCCGCTCTTTCTGCCGTTTGAGCTCGTGCTTTCGCCAGGTCGAGTACGAAGGAAGCCTCAGTCGCTTCCGGATTATCTTGTCGACTTCGACGACGAGCAGCAGCTCATTCATCGAGAATTGCATTCCGGACTGCAGCGACGCGACCGCCTCGTCTCCGATTTTCAGCAGAGTCGCGCGCGAAATCGATTCTTTGTAAGCCTCGATCTCGTTTTCGATGTACAGATCGTATTCGTGCTTGAGCGATCGTGGAGCTGGTTGACGCATCTAGCGGGGTCGGAGGTGGCGCACACTCCGGGAGTGCTGCGAGAGGGAAGCTAGAGCGTCGGGCGATTCGCGCAAGTATCTTTTTTTCTCCCCACCACCGACGATGCCCGAGCTACCCGAAGTTGAGAAAGCGATGCGCCGCCTTCGACGCGCAATCGAAGGGAAGACCATCGCCGCCGTCCGCACGCTGCATCCCGCGCTCACGCGTCAGCTTCCCGACGAGCAGGCGCTCCAACTCGAAGCGAAGCGAATCTCCCATGTCGAGCGAAGAGGCAAGCACCAGCTCATTCATCTCGACGGTGGGGCCGTGCTCCATGCTCATTTCAGGATGAACGGCGACTGGGTGATCAGTCGGACCGAGACGGATCCAGACAGGTTCACGCGCGCACTCATTGACCTGACCGATGGCACGCGAGTGGAGCTGAACGACCGCCGGGCGTTGTCGGCACTCAGCTTCCACGAGTCGGCTGCCGATTCGCTTCCTTCTCTCGGGATGGAAGCGAACGATGCCGGTCTAGACGCCGCGTATCTATTGAAAGCCCTGAACGCGAGAAGAGGGCCGATCAAAACGGCGCTGATGGACCAGAAGGTGATCGCGGGGCTCGGTAACATCTACGCAGCCGAGGCATTGTGGCGAGCGCGAATCAATCCCCGGGCAGTTGCAAATTCTATCTCGAAGGCGCGCCTCACTCGGCTTGTGGACTCAATCCGCGATGTCCTCAGCTCGAGGAACCGTCCGCCGGGGCGGTACACAGACAAAACGAATCGCCACCGCTTCGCGGTCTACGATCGTGAAGGAGAACCGTGCATTGTGTGTGGAACACCGATTCGCCGCATCATCCAGGCGGGGCGATCGACTTACTTCTGTCCGAAGTGTCAGCGGTCGTGAAATCAGTCCAGCGCTTCGAGAAGTGCGCCCTTGATGTAGCCGGTCTCCGGAATCGTCAGCACCTCCGGATGATCGAGCGGCTGTCCGCGAATCTCGCGGATCGCTATCCGGCGCCCGCTGTCGGACGCAGCCGACTCGAGCATCTCGAGAAAAAGCGGCTTCGTCACATGAAAGCTGCAGCTCGCGGTGTAGAGCATTCCTCCTGAGGCCAGCAGGCGCATCGCGCGAAGATTGATCTCCTTGTAACCGCGAAACGCGCCGGGCAGCGACGCGCGCGTTTTGGCGAACGCCGGCGGATCGAGGACTATCGTATCGAATCGAGCATCCGTCTTCTCGCACTCCCGCAGATAGTCGAACGCGTTCGCTTCCACAAACTCGATGTTCGTGAGCCCGTTGAGATCGGCGTTCTGCCGGGCACGCTCCAGCGCCTGAGCCGAGGAATCGAGAGCGGTGACCGTTGTCGCGTTGCGGGCGAGGTGCATCGCGAATGATCCGTGATAGCTGAATGCATCGAGCGCGCGGCCGCGTGCATGCTCACCCGCCATGCGCCGATTTTCGCGCTGATCCAGAAAAGCTCCGGTCTTCTGGCCGGTCCATGGAGCCGCGAGATATCGCAGCTCGTACTCGTCCACCTCAATCTCTCGAGGCACTTCGCCATGCAGCACGACTGTTTCCCGCGGAAGACCCTCCTTCGATCTCAGCGGAACGTCGTTGCGTGCCAGAATACCCTCGACGCGAGTTACGTCCACTATTGCCTCGACGATCTCGGCCCGAAACGCCTCGAGGCCGGCGCTCATCAGCTGTACGACTGCCCACCGGTCGTAGCGGTCGCAAACCAGAGACGGACATCCATCCGCCTCGCCGTGCACGACGCGGTAGGCGTTCGTGACGGTATCGAGACTGATTCGGCGAGCCGCTGCCGCAGCAATGCGCTCATGCCACCAATCGCCGTCGATTATAGCGCCGGGATCAGAGTCGAGCAGGCGAAGCGAGATTTCGGACCGGGGGCTCCACAGTGCCCATCCAAGCGGCCGGCTCCGGTTGTCGAGCACCGCGACGACACCTGCCTCGCACTCCGGGCGCTCCGACACATCGCTTCGGTAAATCCACGGATGGCCGGCCTGCCACCGCTTGAATCCTTTGGACGTTACCTTTGCGGTGTCGCGCATTTTCCAATGTAACCCGCTCGCCAGAGGTAGCGTCGTTGCCCTTGCCACGGATGTCGTCCATCTCCAACAGTGTCGCATTCGGCGTGGGTCTCACCGCCGGCGGTCTCCTGATGCGCGAGCGGCGATTCCGAATCAGCGCGGAACGACTTGGCGCCGCGACACTGGAGACTCTGCTCGCGACAATCGACGCCAACGACGCAGTCACCGGCGCGCATGTCAGGCGGGTCGCTGATTACTCACTGATACTGGCCGACGCGGCCGAGCTCGACGAGCGAACGCGGCGAAGCGTGGAGCGGGTCGCGCTCTTTCACGACATCGGAAAGATTCACGAAGCGATCAACGACATCTTTCACGAAAAGAGTGGTCTCACGCAGGCAGAGCGTCGCGCCGTGATGACGCATCCACGCCGAGGGGCGGACGTACTCGAGCCGCTTCGCCCGTTCTATCCCGACCTTGCCGACGGAGTGCTGTCTCATCACGAGCGGTGGGATGGGACGGGCTATCCGCGACATCGGAAAGGACGTCGTATTCCGATCACCGCGCGGATTGTTGCGATCGCCGATACCTTCGACGCTGTGACGCATTCGCGCCGGTACAGCAAAGCCCGCAGCATTGCCGCAGCGACGAACGTCATCATGGAGGGGCGGGGAACTCAGTTCGATCCGGAGCTAGTCGATCTCTTCCTCAGCGAGCCGGTTCAGGAGATCATCGCTTCGAGGATGACGACAGGCGAAAAGCCAGCGCCGAGACGCCGCCGTCGGTCCAACAAGCTGGTTGGCGACAACGTTCCCGATCTCAAGTTTCGATGGCGGAACGAAGTCGGCGTGCAGCGGCGGCAGGGTCGGCCGAACCGAAAACGCCAGCGATAGACGCAATTCCTGCCGCACCAGCCGCGATCGGCAATGCGGCGTTCTCGGCGATCACTCCGCCGATTGCTACCGCCGGTATTCCAACCAAACGCGCGAGCCGCGCAAATCCCTCGGCTCCGAGTGGCGGCCCAGCGTCCTCCTTCGAGCCCGACGCGAAGAACGGCCCGATCCCGGCGTAGTCTGCGCCCGCCGCCCCGGCTACTTCCGCATCATCGCCAACGGATGCGCCGATGATGAATCCGTCGGGCGCAATCTTTCTGATCGCCGAAGGAGGGACATCGTCCGGACCGAGGTGAACCCCCGCCGCGCCAGCAGCTATTGCGACGTCGGCTCGATCATTCACAATTACCGGGACACCTACCGCGCGTACAAGCTCTCGCGCCACTCCCACCAGATCGCGCGCAGGCACGTCCTTCAAGCGAAGCTGAATGCATGTTGCTCCGCCGTGTGCTGCGGCCGCAGCGCGCGCGATCAACTCCGCTTGACCGTCCTTGATGTTGTCGGTGATTGCAATCAACCGGATCGTCGAAGGATCGATCACCGAACCATCCGCCTCGCGCTGTCGTGCTCGGCCAGCGATGTCCGGAATTCGTGATGTCCGTCGGGGTGCGCGACGAAGTAGAGGTATGTGACCTTCGCAGGATTGAGCGCGGCCACGAGGCTCGCGCCACCCGGTGACGAGATTGGCCCGGGTGGGAGGCCCGCGTGGAGGTAGGTGTTGTAGGGAGATTTCACCTGGAGGTCCTTGTACATAATGCGAGGCCTGTGACCGCCTAGTGCGTACTGAACCGTGGGGTCGGCCTGAAGTAGCATTCGCTCGCGCAGCCTGTTGTGATACACAGCCGAGATTACGGGACGCTCTTCGGGCCGCCTGGCTTCTTCCTCGATTATCGACGCCATCGTCACGATGTCATGGCGATTCATCGCCAGACTTGTGAGCTGACGGTTCCAATCGGGTTTCCATTCTCGCTCGAACCGTTTGACCATCTCGGCCACTGCCTGCCGAGCCGTGGTTCCATCGGGAAACGCGTATGTGTCGGGGAACAGATATCCTTCGAGGTTCGGGGTGGGAACGTCGAGGCGCCGGAGCAGAGCAGTGTCGCGCATCGCGGCGATGACGGAATCCATCGGAACCTGCAGTGCGCGCGCGAGCAGCGGCGCTATCTGATTGAGACTGAACCCCTCCGGGATCGTGATTGTGTTGACGAGCCCATGGCCACCATTCAACGCGCTGAGAATCTCGGTCCAGGGCGTTCGCCGCTTCAGCAGGTAAGTGCCCGGCTTGATATTGCCGTCATCCCCTGTCACGCGGGCCAGCATTCTGAAGAAAAACGGGTAATGGACGATGCCCGCTTTCTCGAGGGAATCCGTCGCCGTCTTGAAGCTCGCTCCCTTCGGAATGATGACGCGGACAGGCGCGCCGACAGGGGCGGCGCAGGCGACGAGCATCAACGCCAGAGGGAAGCCGAAACACAGCATTCGCCGTCTCATGCGTTATTCTGGCGAATCCAGCGCATTGCGCAAGAGAATCGCCGCGGCCATTGCATCGACGTCGCCCTTTCTGCCGCGGGTTGTTCCACCCATCTCGCGCACAGCGCGCAGGGAAGCCGCAGTTGTGTATCGCTCATCAACGTATCGTACTGGAAGTCCCGTGCGTTTTCCGAGCTCAGCGCCGACGGCCCTCACCTCGCGCGTCCACGCAGTTTCGTCTCCGTTCTGATCGAGCGGCAGTCCAAGCACAAACCCCCGTGCCTCGAGAGCCGTGGCCCGCCTGATGATTTCCGCAACCGGCGGGCGCTTTCCCGCGCGACGCGCAATGAAGCCTGCTGGCGACGCGATGATTCCAAGCGGGTCACTGATCGCCAGCCCCACACGTTTCTCACCATAGTCCACCGCCAGATACCTGCCGAGCGCCGAAGTCATCCACGTCGAGCGCAAATGGTCGAGACGAGTCGAGCAACCTTCACCCCTGCGCCATCTGCTGGAAGAACTCAGCGTTGTTCTTCGACTTCTTCATCTGTCGCAAGAGAAACTCCACCGCCTCGGCTTCGGGCATGTCGGCAAGGAATTGACGCAGAAGGAAAACACGATTCATCTCGGCCTGCGTGAGGAGCAGCTCTTCCTTTCGTGTTCCGGATTTAAAGATGTCGATCGCGGGAAAGACTCGCCGGTCCGCGATCTTCCGGTCGAGGACGAGCTCCATGTTTCCCGTCCCCTTGAATTCCTCGAATATCACGTCGTCCATTCGCGAACCCGTTTCCGTCAGCGCGGTCGCGATGATGGTCATCGACCCTCCGTCGTCGATCTTTCGGGCGCTGCCGAAGAATCGCTTCGGCTTGTGGAGTCCGGCTGCATCAACGCCGCCCGAGAGAATCTTTCCGGACTGCGGAGCCATTGCGTTGTGTGCTCGCGCGAAACGAGTCAGCGAATCGAGGAGAATCACCACGTCCTTGCCGCTCTCCACGAGACGCTTCGCTTTCTCGAGAACCATGTCGGCAACCTGTACGTGGCGTGCCGCGCCTTCGTCGAACGTGGAGCTTATGACTTCCGTGCGAGTCGTGCTGGCGATCATCTCGGTGACCTCTTCAGGCCGCTCGTCAATCAACAGCATGATGATAGTGACTTCGGGATGATTCTCCGATATCGAGTTGGCGATCTTTTGCAGCAGAATTGTCTTTCCCGCGCGCGGCGGCGACACGATGATTCCTCGCTGGCCCTTGCCGATGGGCGCGAAGATGTCCACAACTCGCATCGACAGGTCGCCATCTCTTGACTCGAGCCGCAGGCGCGTGTCGGGATAGCGCGGCCGCAGGTTGTCGAACGGCACCCGTGACTTCGCCATCTCCGGGTCGAGTCCGTTGACGCTCTCCACCTTGAGGAGCGCCAGATATTTCTCCCACGCCTTTGGCGGGCGCACCTGTCCCCTGACGAGATCACCGGTCAGCAAAGCGAATCGCTTGATCTGCGACGGCGAGACGTAAATGTCGTCAGGCCCCGCGAGATAGCTGTAGTCCTGGCTCCGAAGGAATCCGTAGCCTTCGGGGAGTATCTCGAGGACGCCTTCGCCGTGCAATGCGACATCTGAATCGAGCAGGTTCTGCTCGATACGAAAGATCAGCTCGGGCTTGGTGACGACGGATGTGCCCGCGATCTTGAGCCCGTCGGCCATGTCCTGCAGCTCGGATACTGATTTGCGCTTGAGCTCTGCGATGTCCACTGGAAATGCGGAGGAGAAGAAAAAGAAAAGAGAGGGCGAGGGGAGTACAGCGATGCCCGATTACTTGCGAGAGGTCGTGTGTGGCGGGAAAGCAACGGCGCCTGCGCCAATTGCTATAGTGGCGAACCTAACTGGGCCTTAAAATCGGGTCAAGAATCAAAACGATATGTACTTCAACGGATGCTTCTTCAGGTCCAGCATGAGGGAGTCGAGCTGGATCCGAGCCTGGCCCATTTCCCGCTTCAACGCTGAGTCGGTGCGCAAGCGGGAAATCGCGCCGGGGCGGGAGAAGAGCAAGCGAAGTGAATCCACTTCCGCCCTGGTTTTGGCCACCTCCCGCATCAGGGTAGAGTCTCGGCGGAAGCGGCCGACGTTGCCGCTACCGGACGATACCAGAAGCATGATCGAATCCTTTTGCGCGAGCACCCGTCGGACGTGATCGCCGAGCGCGTTGCGGTTAGCGAGCGCGAGTGACCCGCTGCCGCTTGTCGCGCGGGTCATAATGTCCGAGCTCACGGCAGCCGCAGTGCGCATCGACGCCATCCCGGTCGATCTCATCTGGCCGATACTTGTCGAGCGATCGCCCATCAGGACGATGAGTCGTCCCGTGCTGTCAGCGACGCGATTCAGCCGCGTTGCCAGACTGTCGATCTGGGGGCCGAAGGCGCCCAACTTTCCTGCTCCGGGGATCGACGCGATAGTGTCGCCGCTCTTCACTCCGGGCGCGGCCGCCGTTCCCCCATCGATGTAAACCACCGGGCTGCCGATCAGATTCCCCCCCGCGCGGATGTCGGCAAAGGAATTCTTCCGGATCAGATGGAAACGGTTCGCCATAATAACCGTCTCGATCGCAAGCCGCTGCAGCGTATCGACGGTGACGGGCCGGAACGTGATGTTTTTCACCTGGCCGACCTTCTGTCCCATCAGCCACACGTCGGTTCCGGCGAGAACACCGGGCGCGTGGTCGACGGTGACGTAGAGCGTTTTCGTATCGCCGTGCAGTGCACCAACCCGCGCGAAGAGCAGGATCGAGAGCACAGCGACGAGAACGCCTGCAGCGGATAACAGGCCGATCCTGAGCTCGCTCCAGCGGACGCGCGATGCCATCTAGAAAGCTACGGCGACGGCTGGCCGCCGGGCAAACTCAACGGCAACGCACGACAAACAAAACGGCCCCACTCGTGAGAATGGGGCCGTGCTTGTTCGGAGATTCTCCTAGAAGCTCGAGAAGAGGAGGTGATTGTTCACCGACCTGGCGCTCGTGACCTTGCCTTTCGTCGTCAGAGCATAAAGCGCGTCACGCACTGTCTGTGCGCTGGCGCCCGGATTTCCCTGCAGATACAGCGCTGCAACTCCGGCGGTATGCGGTGTCGCCATGGACGTTCCACTGATCGTGTTTGTCGCTGTGTCACTGCCCTTCCATGCAGACTTGATGCTGACGCCTGGAGCAAACCAGTCCACACAGTTTCCGTAGTTCGACCATGACGCTTTTGCGTCGGTCGAGCTCGTCGCGCCGATCGTCATCGCGGCGCCCACGCGCGCCGGCGACGACTTGCACGCATCCTGCGCTATGCCGACGAAATTCCCGTTACCGGCTGCCACCGCGGTCGCCACGCCATCGGCGATCATTCCGTTCACTGCCGCGTCGACCGAGCTGTTGGCTCCACCGCCGAGCGACATGTTCGCCACCGCCGGAGTTCCTGTGACGTGATTCGCTGTTACCCAGTCCATTCCGGCAATCACGCCGCTCCACGAGCCCGAGCCGTTGCAGTCGAGTACTCGAACCGCCTTGAGCGTCACGCTCTTGGCAATGCCGTAAGTGGCGCCGCCAACTGTGCCGGACACGTGCGTTCCGTGGCCGTTGCAGTCCGCGCCGGTCCCGCCGAACGAGTCATAGCCGAAGCTCGCACGGCCGCCGAACTCGCTGTGCCCGTAGTTGATTCCAGTGTCGACGATGTATGCTGTTACGCCCGAGCCCAGGGCGGTGTACGTGTACGTGGTGCTCAAGGGAAGGTCACCTTGATCGACGCGATCGATGCCCCAGGTTGCGCCGGTCTGGGTAGTTACTGCGCGAGCGATGCCGTCGGGTTCGATGCGAAGAACTCGCGCGTCCCGCATCAATCCGCTTCGTGCAGCTTCGGATATCGCGCCCGCAAATCCGTTGAGCACGGCGCTGTAAACGAAGTCAGGGCGGGCACCGTGCTCTGCGGCGACGGCTGAAGGGTCTACGCCATCACGCACTGTGATGATGAATCTCCCAGGAATAACATCCGCGTTATCTTCAGCGGCCGAGTAAGTCACGTTCGGCGTTGCCGACGGATCAATTGGCTGAGAGGTATCCGAGCAGGCAACCACAGCGAACGCAATCACGAGCACAAGCGCGAGATTGATTCTCA
>JBDSVO010000178.1:0-3150 GCA_039927215.1 Gemmatimonadaceae bacterium | reverse complement strand
GCGATCGCCGCGCGAAACCTAGGAGGAACGCGCGGCGATGCGCCCCGCAGGATTGCGACGCAGATATTGGTGTCAATCAGTCGCATTGAACAGAGCGTCGAGCTCGGGTCGCTCCTGCGGCACACCCTGATCGCGATCTGGGAAATCCGGAATCGATCCGAACGCAGCTAGGAATCGCTCCCATCGCTCGTCAATCGGACTGAGAATCACCCGATCTCCCTCTTTTCTTGCGTACACGTGAGTACCCTCGAATCGAAATTCCTTGGGCAGCCGCACTGCCTGGCTGCGCCCATTCATGAACAATGACGCCTTCTTGAAACCTGTCTCCGTCTCGAGCTGCGCTTCGTCGTGCGCCTTTCCGGCATGGCGCCTGGGGCGCGCAACCGGCGTGGCCGAATTGCGCTTCCTGCGGGATTTCCTGTCCACACTGCCCTGCCCGGTATTGATATATATCATAATATATACGCTCTTGGTTCTTTATGCAAGTTCCTTGAGACTAATCGAGGCGGTATCTTCTCCATCATCCTTTCCGGACGAGCATGATCACAACCGCACTGCGCGCGTCGACATTCCAGGAATCGGTGATTCGCGAGATGACCCGCGTGGCGAATCAGCACGGAGCGATCAATCTCGCGCAGGGATTCCCCGATTTTCCCATGCCGCAGCCGATGAAGGACGCGGCGTGCGCCGCAATTCAGGGTGACATCAATCAGTACGCGATAACGTGGGGGACTCCCGCACTCCGGCTCGCGATAGCGGCGAAGTACCGGAAGTGGTACGGGATGGAGATCGATCCCGAGCGCGAGATCACCGTCACCTGCGGCGCGACGGAAGCGATGGCTGCCGTGTTCCTCGCACTCGTCGATCCTGGCGAAGAGGTGATTGTCTTCGAGCCGTATTACGAGAACTACGGGCCCGACGCGATTCTCGCCGGCGCGACGCCAGTGTTCGTTCCGCTCGAGGGACTCGACTGGAAGCTCGATCCCGAAAAGCTGCGCGCCGCGTTCTCAGATCGTACGCGGGCGATTGTCGTCAACACGCCGCACAATCCGACGGGACGTGTTTTCACCCGCGAAGAGATTTCGCTGATCGCGGAGCTCTGTATCAAGCACGACGCAATCGCGATAACGGACGAGATCTACGAGCACATCCGGTACGCCGGCAGCCACCATGTTCTGGCGACGTGGCCGGGCATGCGCGAGCGCACCGTCACAATCTCCGGACTCTCGAAAACGTTCAGCTGCACTGGCTGGCGGCTCGGTTACGCCATTGCGCCGTTCGAGTTCACCTCGCCAATTCGAAAGGTGCACGACTTCCTGACCGTTGGCGCACCGGCGCCGCTGCAGGCAGCTGGCGCAGTCGGCATGGCGTTCGACGCCGACTACTACAACCACATTGCGCTCGACTATCGAGCCCGGCGCGACACAATGGTTGCCGCACTGCAGGATGGTGGATTCAAGTTCTCCGCGCCGGAAGGTGCATACTATATCCTCGCCGACTTCTCAGAGCTGAGCGATCTGCGCGGAGTGCAGTTCGCGCTCTGGCTCGCGAAAGAGATAGGTGTTGCGACGGTCCCGGGCACCAGCTTCTACCACGATCCGGCGATGGGCGAGACTGTCACGCGCTTTGCGTTCTGCAAGAAGCCGGAGACGCTGGAGCGTGCGGCGGAGCGTCTCGCGACTCTTGCAGCGAAGGTCTAGCAACAGAAGATTCGAGAAAAAGGCCGGGACTCGCGCTGCGAGATCCGGCCTTTTGTTCCACATTCAGTAACGTCGAACCGGAGCACCCGTCCGCTATTTTGAACGGTACACTTTGGTCACGCCGAGTGCAACTGGCGCTTGGGGTTTCCCGCTGCCCGGACTCGAACCGGGATCCTCCGTTTAGCGGACGGGTGCTCTTTCCGTTGAGCTACAGCGGGTGTGGTAGCTCGCTAACTCGCGGACGCTACGCCGCTGCAACGCTACTCGCCCCGAACGAGAGACATAACCGGATCAGTTGATCACCCATGATGCTTTTCTCGCTCCGAAAACCGAATGATTTCATGTCTCCAAACTGGCTTTCGGTCTATATTCGGCCTATCTTGGAAGCCATACATGCGAGTGCTACCAATGCGCTATGAGTGACCTCAAATGACGCGGGCCGAAATCACAACGCCTGAAATTCTTGGCGACGAATCCGTCGTTGAACTCTCGCTTCGCCCGCAACGATTGGCAGAGTTTATCGGTCAGCCGAAGGTGAAGGACAGCATGCGGATTTATATCGACGCAGCGCTCCTTCGTCGTGAGCCACTCGATCACACTCTATTCTTCGGGCCTGCCGGACTTGGCAAGACGACGCTTGCCGAGCTCATTGCGAGAGAAATGGGTGTCAACGTCCGCAACACTTCCGGACCTGCTCTGGAAAAGCCAGGCGACCTGGTCGGCACGCTCACGAATCTCCGCGAAGGCGACATTCTCTTCATCGACGAGATCCACCGCCTGCGGCCGATCATCGAAGAATTTCTCTATCCGGCGATGGAGGATTACAAGATCGACATCCGGCTCAGCGAAGGACCGAAAGCTCAGACGATCACGATGCCGATCGAGAAGTTCACACTAGTCGGCGCGACAACACGGCTCGGACTCCTCACTCCGCCGATGCGCGCTCGCTTCGGAATCGAGCAGCGCTTGAACTTCTATCCAGAGAGCGACCTCGAGATGATCGTGCGCCGCACCGCGGACGTGCTGAAGGTTTCCATCGACAAGGGCGGAATGGAGGAGATTGCCTGCCGCTCGCGTGGAACGCCGCGCGTCGCAAACCGACTCTTGCGCAGGATTCGTGACTACGCCCAGGTGAAATCCGGCGGCTCGATAACGCGCGACGTCGCGAAGGAAGCGCTGCAGCTGCTCGACGTCGATCAGTTCGGCCTTGACGACATGGACACCCGAATTCTCAAGACGATCATCGAAAAGTTCGACGGGGGGCCGGTCGGTGTCGGCACCATCGCCGCTGCTGTTGGCGAGGATCAGGGAACCATCGAGGAAGTTTACGAGCCGTTCCTCGTACAGAACGGGTTTCTGCAGCGGACGTCGCGCGGGCGGATGGCCACCGCGCAGGCGTACCGCCATTTCGGGTTCGTGCAGCCGGTGGGGCCGCAGCAGAACCTCTTCT
>JBDSVO010000177.1:0-2549 GCA_039927215.1 Gemmatimonadaceae bacterium | reverse complement strand
CCAACACGATCGTGCCCGCGCATTGCGCGCACCGCTATCGCGACTCGCGGATCGTCGCATTCTCTACGGGCAATGTGTATCCGCTAACGCCGGTCGAACGCGGCGGATCGCGGGAGGACGACACGCCCGGACCAGTCGGCGAATACGCGGCGTCCTGCCTCGGACGCGAGCGGGTGTTTGAGTTCTACGCGGTGCGTCATCGCGCGCGTGTCGCGACCTGCCGCCTCAACTACGCGATCGAGCTCCGCTACGGCGTGCTGGTCGACTTGGCGCTTAGAGTGTATCACGGCGAGCCGGTCTCAGTCGAGATGGGTTACGTGAACGTGATCTGGCAGGGCGACGCGAATCGCATCGCTCTCGAGTGCCTCCGACTGGCTTCATCGCCGCCGTTCGTGGTGAACGTCACGGGCGCCGATATTCTCAGCGTGCGAGCGCTGGCCGAGTGGTTTGCTGAACGCTTCGGAAAGCGCGCGCTGTTCATGGGCACCGAGCGAGCCGATGCGCTGCTCAGCAACACGTCGCACATGCGGGAGACGTTTGCCGCGCCGGAAGTGTCGCTAGATGAGATGCGCGAGTGGGTCGCGCAGTGGATCGAGGAAGGTGGAGCGCTGCTGGGCAAAGCAACGAGATTCGAGGCGCGCGATGGACGTTTCTAATCCCGTGAGCGTTCACCAGCATCTGCGTGAGGGCCAGGTGATTCCCGCGCATCCGCTCGCCCTCGATGCCGCACGCAGGCTCGACGAGCGTCGGCAGCGTGGACTCACACGCTACTATATAGAGGCGGGTGCTGGTGGCATCGCGGTCGGAGTGCACACCACCCAGTTTGCGATCCGCGACCCCGCCATCGGCCTGTATCGCACCGTGCTCCAGCTCGCGGCTGAGGAGGCGAGTGCCGCGCCAGGCACTGCATCGCGCCCATTCGCGATGATCGCCGGCGTCTGCGGCCACACCCCGCAGGCACGCACGGAAGCGGAACTCGCCGTCGCGCTCGGCTACCATGCCGGGCTGCTCAGCCTCGGCGATTGGCGCACGGAAACGGAAGCGGCGATCATCGAGCACTGTCGCGCGGTTGCCGAAGCGATCCCACTCTTTGGCTTCTATCTGCAGCCGGCGGTCGGCGGACGCGTGTTCTCGTACGACTTCTGGCGTCGGTTTTCAGAAATTCCGAACGTGTGGGCGATCAAGATCGCGCCGTTCAACCGGTATCAGACGTTCGACGTGGTTCGCGCCGTGGTCGAAGCCGGCCGGGAAGACATCGCCCTGTACACAGGCAACGACGACAACATCGTCGCCGATCTCCTGACGCCGTATCCGATCAATGTCGGCGGAACGACCGTGCTACGGTGGATCGACGGCGGCCTGCTCGGGCAGTGGGCCGTGTGGACGCGTGCGGCGGTGAAGCTGCTCGAGCACATCAAGCGCGCGCGCGAATCCGGCTCGATACACTCGTCACTGCTTTCGTTGGGAGCGGCTCTCACCGACGCGAACGCCGCCGTGTTCGATGCGGCGAACGCGTTCCGTGGATGCATCCCCGGCATCCACGAAGTCCTTCGGCGTGACGGGCTGCTCGATGGAATCTGGTGTCTCGACTCGAACGAGACGTTATCTACGGGGCAGGACGAGAACATCACGCGCGTGAGTCGGAGCTATCCTGAGCTGATGGACGGGTCGGTGACTTGATTAACTGCCATCTGCGCCTCGCTGGCAGTCGCGGAGCCGGTCACAGAAAGCAGCAGCCACAGTTCAACCAGGGTACGCATAGGAGCTCCAGTGACGGACTGATCCACGCGGCCTAACGCCTTCAGCTAACCTGCGGGCGAATGAAACAAAATGCGAGCGAAGCGAGCTTCCTTAAATGGCCCGTCAACTTCAACGAGTGTTAGGCACTCGCGCGCGCACGCCGACGCGGCCGATCGCGTTCCTTCGCCACACGTTCAGCGAGAAAAACCTTGAGGAGCGACTGATATGGCACGTCTCGCTCATTCGCCAACGTACGAAGTTCATTTAGCAGACTTTGAGGCAGCCTTAACGATATGGTCGCCGTCGACGGGCGAAGATTGGGGAACGTGACCCGGAGCGCCTTGCTCCAGTCGAAATACTCGGTTGTATCGTGCGTCATCCAGAATGCGCCCGCTTCTTCATGCGACTTGAATGCTGGAATTGGCTTGAGCTTCTTAGCGCTCTTGGTCATATGCTCGTCGCTCCTTGCGACTCATGTCTTGGACCGAAATGATCCGAATGCGGTTGCCCCGCACGGTGAACGCAGCCGTAAGAAGACGGCTGGCTGCCGTCATTCCTAGTGCTAGAATTCGGTTTTCGGCATCTGAGTGCGTGGGGTCGTCGAAGAAAAGGAGGGGCGCGTGGAAGAATATCTCCTCAGCTTCCGCCTGCGAAACTCCGTGACCGAGGACGTTTTTATCGGTGTTGCCATCATCCCACTCGAACCCTTCGAGGGTCGAAATAAAGGCTGGCGTTCCTGCCATAGAGTAAGTATATGATGGACATATACAAACATCAAGGCCGAATTGCCTACTATCCCGATGTGCCTA
>JBDSVO010000176.1:0-13291 GCA_039927215.1 Gemmatimonadaceae bacterium | reverse complement strand
ATCGGAGAAGACGAAGTCACGTGGAAGCAATGGATGGAACGATGACAGATGCGCAGAATCAATTCGGCACGTTCTTCATTCCCGGACCGACCGAAGTGAGGCCGGAAGTTCTAGCGGCGATGACTCGACCGATGATCCCTCATCGGAGCTCCGAGTTTGAAGAGTTGTTTGCGCGCCTGCAAACCGGACTCAAGTACGTGTTCCAGACCGACCGTCCGGTTTACGTAGCTGCCGCGTCGGCGACAGGGATGATGGAAGCCGGCGTGCGGTGCTCCAGGCCAGGGCCGGTCCTTTCTCTGGTGAACGGGGCGTTCTCCGAGCGGTTCGCGCACATCGCGGAAATGTGCGGCCGCGAAGTAGACCGTTACGAGGTTGACTGGGGTTCAGTCCACGATGCAACCCGGTTAGAGATTTACTTAACCAAAAAGAATTACGCGGCTATGACGGTGGTGCACTCTGAGACATCGACGGGAGCGCTCAATGATGTCCGGAGCCTGTCGGACATGGCACACTCTCAGGGGGTCACCTGTCTTGTCGACAGTGTCAGCGGGTTGGCGGGTGCGGAGGTGCGGCCAAAGGAGTGGGGATTAGATTATGTTCTAACTGGATCCCAGAAGGCCCTCGCGCTTCCACCGGGCCTGGCCTTTTCAACTGCATCGGCAGCATTCATCGATTTCGCAAGACGTTCAGAAGGCCGGGGCGTCTATTTCGACCTCGTAGAAATGGATGATTATGCAACCCGTGGGCAGGTCCCGACGACCCCTGCCATCTCGCTCATGTACGCGCTCGACTTTCAGCTCGAAGCTATCCGCAAGGAGGGGATCGAGAATCGGTTGCAGCGGCACACGGCCATGTCCCAAATGACCAGCCAATGGCTCGAGAAATGTCAGAGGTCGGGCATCGATTTGAGCAACATCGTAGAACCAGGGTTGAGGTCGCCAACAGTATCCACCATTCGATTTCCTAGCGGTTACTCCAGCGCCGATTTCCTTCGGAAAGTCGCGGACCGAGGTTTCCGAGTGGCCAGCGGCTACGGTAAGCTCAAATCCGAGACTTTCCGCATCGGCCACATGGGGGATCATTCACCGGTGGCACTCGAACGGTGTCTCGCCGCGTGTGAGGCGTCCGTCAGCGCTTGACTCAAATCTCCGCGTCGGACCTGAGCGTCCAGTTCGGGGCGACCACCCTGTTTCGAAACGTCAGCTTCACGGTTGCTCAGGGTGAGAGATGGGGAATCGTTGGTCGGAACGGGTCCGGAAAGACGACATTGCTCAGGATTCTTACCGGACAGATGGATCCAACTTCCGGGCAGGTCGCGAAACAGCCTGGAATCCGAATCGCCATGCTCGAGCAACACCGGGACTTCGATGACGCAGTGTCCATCTGGGAAGGAGCAGCCGGCGGCCGTGCCGATCTTCTGAAGCTCGAGCAATCGCTCGAAGATCAAAGCCAGCTCATCGGTGAGCTCGGCGAATCGTCGACGCCGGAAGTTCTGGCCCGCTACGATCGCGATCTCGAGCGATTCCAGCGGGAGGGCGGCTATGAGCTCGCGCCGCGCGCGGACGCGATACTACATGGTCTTGGGTTCGACCCCGAGGCAGCGCGCACTCGCAAGATTACTGAGCTGAGCGGAGGAGAGCTCGGTCGTCTCGGACTTGCTCGGCAGCTGATCAGCGGCGCGGAGATACTGCTGCTCGACGAGCCAACCAACCACCTCGACCTCGATACCATCGACTGGCTCGAAGGCTTCATTGAAAGCAGCGACAAAACCTTCCTCATCGTCAGCCACGATCGAGCTTTCCTGTCGAGTGTCGTTGATCATGTTCTGCACCTGGAGGCTGACACAGCGATTCCATATGCAGCGACGTACGAAGCATTCATTGAACAACGGCAGGAACGGCGTGACGCTCAGGAGCACGCGTTCAACAAGCAACGCCGCCAGATCGAGAGTCGTGAGGACTACATCCGCCGTAACATCGCCGGCCAGAACTCAAAGCAGGCAAAAGGTCGCCGGAGGCTTCTCGCAAGACTTCCGCGCCTGAGTCCTCCACCGGGATCAGAGGGTGTGATGGGCCTTCGGTTCGAATCGCAAAGCCGAGGGGGAGATCAAGCCGTCGTCGCCAAGGAGGTTTCGATCAGTGTCCCCGGGCGCAATCTCATCGAAGGTTTCTCAGGCGAGATTCGCCGCGGTGAACGCTTGGGACTGCTCGGCCCCAATGGAACGGGAAAGTCAACTCTGCTGAAAACCCTGGTCGGAATGCGTGAGCCAGAGACCGGCGAGCTGCGCATAGGGAACTCGATCGTCGCTGCGTATTACCGCCAGGACCTCAGCCAGGTGCCGCTCGATCAGACCCTCTACGACATCATTGCCGGAATTCGCCCAGCGTGGGAGCGTCGGCACGTGCAGGGTCACCTTGGACGATTCGGGTTCTCTGGCGACGATGCGCAAAGAATTCCGGCGACACTGTCAGGAGGGGAGAAAGCGAGGGTAGCACTCTCGATGATGGTCCTTTCCGGGGCGAACCTGCTCATACTCGACGAGCCGACAAATCATCTTGACGTGGAATCCATCGAAGCGCTCGAAGATGCAATCGAGTATTTCGACGGCACGGTGATACTCGTCAGCCATGACCGCGCACTACTCCGTTCGCTCGCTACCCGCGTGTGGGTCCTCCATAACCGTCACGTCATCGATTTCGGCGGCAGCTTTGCCGAATGGGAAACAGTGAGTGAGCAACGCGCTCACGCTGCTGCGGTGAACGCGTCTGAAGAGCTGTCGCTCAGGCGTATTCAGGAAAAGAAAAAGACCGCGAGTGCCCGCGATGGCCGTACCGATACGAAGAAAGCAGGTCGAGAAGCAAAAGCCCGGGCCGATAAAGCCGAGCAGTCGGTCACGTCGCTCGAAGCGCGAATCGCTGCAATCTCGGCCGAACTTTCAGATCCCAGTCTTTATCTGACGCGCGAGGGCACGCTCCGCTCGACGAAGCTCGGCGTTGAGCTCGAGGAATTGAAAGCCGAGCTCGATCAAGCGTTGGAGACATGGGCTGAGGCTACGGAGACGGCTTCCCAGACCAGCTAGTCGAATTCGCCGACGAAGCTGATCTCCACCTCGAGATGGAGCTTGAATTTCTTCTCCACTGCCAGCTGCGCGATCGCAATCAGCTCTCGAACGTCCTTCGCGGTCGCGTTGCCGAGATTGACCATGATGTTCGCATGAATATGCGAAATCTGGGCGTCCCCATGCCGAAAGCCCTTCAAGCCGCACTGATCGACAAGTCTACCTGCTCCGACTCCTTCAATTTTCTTGAATATCGACCCGGCGCTTGGATGAAATTGCAGCCATGGGTGCCTGCTTCCGCGCCAGCTCAGGTTTTCCTGCACGACGCGATGCATTGCTGCCGTGTCACCGGGTTGAAGCCGGAAAATCGCGGTGAGGACGATGTCACGCCGGGTGTGAAGGATGCTCTGATCATATCCGAACTTCATGTACTCGCGGTCGACGATTCGACGTTCCCCTTCCTCTGATAGGATTACCGCTGAATCGAATACATCGGCGATGAACATTGTTCGCTTGCGTTCCGGCTCCGGCTCGAGAAAATGCAGGTTCTGCCAGACAGCGCCTCCAATGGTGCTGGGAATTCCGACGTAATGCTCCAGCCCCGACCAGCCTCGCTCTACGGCTTTTGGAATGATCTCGCCAACAACGGCTCCACTCTCGACCGTAAGCTTGCCGTCATCCGAGAATTCGAACCGGTTCGACGTGTTGCGAATGACAAGGCCACGAAAGCCGCCATCGCCGACAAGGATGTTGGCTCCAAGCCCGAGCACGAAATACGGGACCTCAAGCTCGCGCGTGGATTGCACGGCAATTGCCAAATCGTCGGCAGACGTGGCATTGTACAGTAGATCCGCGGGACCACCGATGCGGAATGTGGTGTATGGAGCAATTGGCTCGTCACGCTTGAGCTGGGATTGATTCAGCCGCGCGGCGAGTTTTTTGTATGTCTCAATCATCGAGGCTTTCTGTTGTCTGACATCTCACAAAGAAATGGCTGGCTCTGCCGGCGCGCTACTCTGATTCTTCTCGCGCTTGTGTGTCTGGTTGTTCCGGGCACCATGCTGGCGCAGCGCGCCGAGCTGCAAAAGATCATCCAGCGAAAGGTTCTGGCGAACGGACTCGAGGTGATCGTCGTCGAGAACCATGGTGTTCCGCTTGCCACAATCGAAGTCGACGTCAGAAACGGCTCGTTCACGCAACCGCCGGAATACGAAGGTCTCGCGCACATGTACGAGCACATGATCTTCAGGGCAAACGCGGCCTATCCGCAGCCGGAAGCATTCATCGACCACGCTGGCGACCTCGGCGCAGTATACAACGGCTCAACATCCGAAGAGCGGGTCAACTACTTCCTGACTGTGCCGGCGGACAACCTCGCAGGTGGCGTGAAGTTTCTTGCGGATGCGTTGAAGGCTCCTCTTTTTCGCCAGGATGAGCTGGAGCGGGAGCGTCAGGTTGTCATTGGTGAATACGACCGAAACGAATCGAGTCCTTTTTTCCAGCTCGGGAAGGCGATGGACAAGCTGCTGTATCCCGGAAATTTCAGCCGCAAGAATACAATCGGGAACCGACAGGTCATACTGACCACGACGCCCGAGAAGATGAGAACAATCCAGCGCAAGTATTACGTTCCCAACAACTCGGTGCTCATCATTGCCGGGGACGTCAACCCCGCCACCGCATTCGCGTTCGCCGAGCGGGAACTTGGGAGCTGGCAAAAAGGCGCTGATCCGTTCGCCACGGATCCAATCCCGCCGATTCCTCCGCTGACGCGCAATGAAGGTGTGGTTGTAGAAGCCGGCGTCGGGGCGGTAACGGTCTACCTTCAATGGCAGGGGCCGAGCGTTGGCATCGATCCGCAGTCGACATATGCAGCAGACGTCTTCTCCGATGTTCTGAACGACCCCGGCTCGAATTTCCAGCAGCGACTGGTCGACAGCGGATTGTGGAGCTCCCTCGGAGTGAATTACTACACGCTGAACCACACAGGGCCGATCTCAATCACCGGGCAGACGTCACGGGAAAATCTGCGGAAAGCGCTTGCCGCTCTGGATGCCGAGATCAAGAAGTTCGAGAACGCGAGCTATTTCGATCCGGTCGAGCTCGAGGCCGTGAAAGCTCATCGCGCGGTGACATCAGCCTTTGATCGTGAGCGATCGTCGGGCTTTGCTCATACACTTGGCTTCTGGTGGAGCGTTGCCAGTCTCGAATACTACATGGGGTATGTCGACAACATGGCACAGCAGAAGACGAGCGACCTACGCGCTTACGCGCACAAGTATATAGTAGGGAAACCGCGCATCACCGGAGTGCTGCTATCGCCGGCTGACCGCGCGGCCTTGAGCCTTACTGCCGAAGAGCTTGCAAAGGGAGGGCAGGGCTGATGCTCCTCGCCGTTGCTCTCGCGCTCACGACACTTACGAACAGCTTTGACGTGTCGGGCGTCCAGGTAATTCTCCGGCAAAGCACCGCCAACAATGTCGTTGCGGCAAATCTCTATCTGCTCGGCGGTACGAGCCAGATAACTGTCGCGAACGCAGGCATAGAGCCGCTGCTTCTGGAAGTTTCCGACCGCGGGACGAAAACCTATCCGCGAGCTGCACTCCGACGAAAAATGTCGGCACTCGGAAGCGAGATTGTCACTTCGGCCACCGACGACTGGACTATGTTCGGAATCAGAGCGACGACCGAAGTGCTTGACTCGACATGGGCGATTTTTGCCAGCAGGCTGATGGAGCCTACTCTTGATCCGACTGACGTATCGCTGATTCGGACTCAGTTTCTGTCAGGGATCCGGCAGCGACGTGACGATCCGGATGCGCTCGCCGAATTCCTTGCTGACAGCATTGCGTTCAGCGGACATCCCTACGGAACTCCAGTAACCGGCACCGAGGAGTCAATCACCGCGATTGATGCTGCTGCATTGAAGGCATATCACAGCAGTCAGATCGTCAAATCACGGATGCTGCTTGTCGTCGTAGGCAACGTCGATCGAGCGCATGTCGAGCGGCTGGTAAGGGGGTCGCTGGCGCGGCTACCCGCGGGCAATTACAAGTGGGCGCCTCCGGCGCGGTTGCCGGAACGGCCGGCTGCGGTAGTGGTGGAATCCCGGCCGCTTCCAACGAACTACATACTCGGCTATTACAGCGGGCCACTCGCCAACAGCGACGATTATCAGGCTTTGCGGATCGCGACGTCGGTTCTGACGGGGCGACTGTTCGCGGAGATCCGCACCCGACAGAACCTGACGTATGACGTCCACGCTCCGTTCATCGATCGAGCTGCGAGTGCCGGCGGTCTCTACGTGTCAACCGCGTCGCCCGACACAACTCTGAAGTTGATGCGAGCGGCTGTAACGGAGCTGCAGGAAGGGCTGCTCGACCGGGATGGGCTAAAGCGCCTGGAGCAGCAATTTCTCACTGAATACTTTCTCGACAACGAGACGAATGGAGCGCAGGCCGATTTTCTGGCCAGATCGCAACTATATCGTGGAGATTATCGCGAGGCTGACAAGTTCGTCGATGAACTCCGAAGTGTTACTCCGGAGGCGGTGCGGCGGGTTGCGCAGAAGTACATGAAAGGCATCCGCTTCGCGTATGTAGGAGACCCGACGAAGCTCAGCCGTGAGCTGATCTCGCGGTTTTAGGTTCGTCAGGTACTGATTTTGGGCCGGGGAGCCCTCGCATGAAGATTGCCGACCTCCGTCGCCGCGAAGCGCAGGGCCTAGGATTTCGCGCTCTTTGTGAATAAATTCACAAGGACGTCGTGAGGATTCTCACGACCGACCATTAACCAAGATAGAACAAGTCCGGAGGCTTTTGAGAATGCGGTTTTACGGATTGACGCTCGCTCTGAGTGCTGCCGTTCTCGGCGCATGTGCAGGCGGGGATCAGAGCAATACTGATACAGTAGCTGTAGCAACTGACACGGCCGCCGTCGCAGCAGCAGCGCCTGCTCCAGCTCCCGCAGGTGCGCCTGCGGCCGCGGGGACAATGGCAGCTGTCACCGGCACCACGCACGAAGTCAAAATGGTTGGCGACGCCAAGGGCTATCGTTTCGAACCGGCGAACATCACGATCAAATCGGGAGACGGGATCAAGTTCACCACGGTGAGCGGCGGTCCGCACAACGTAGCATTCGATCCAGCAGCCGTCCCGGCTGACGTGAAGCCACAGCTTGATGCGAACATGGGCGCCGACAAGATGGGTGAGCTGTCCAGTGCGATGAAGATGAATCCGGGAGAATCGATGACTGTCTCCTTCGCCAACATCAAAGCCGGCACATACGCGTTTCACTGCACGCCCCACCTCGCGATGGGCATGAAGGGAGTGGTCACGGTTCAGTAGAGGCTGCTTCATCTGGAGTCCCGAGAGCGGGGGTATCACTCGATGCTCCCGCCCTTTTTTCTTTAGGATCCGGGGCTGGTGAACTATCTGGGACACTGCGAGGCGCTGACCTTGCATTTGGATAGTCCGGGAAGACAGTCTTCGCTTGTCATGATTGCACACGCAGTCAGGAGAACCGGCTGAATGGCCAGGCGTACGGCGAGCTCGAACTATCTATGGATGGCGGCCCGCGCACTGAACGCGTTGCGACGTGCGGCGGTCATGGGAATAGTTGGAGGACTTGTCTTCGTCGGTGCGCTGATCGCCTTCGTTCTGGTTCCTCGCCAGGCATCCAAAGCGGCGATCGCGGTGGCTGCTTCTCTCGAGCAGAAGGTCGATTCAAGCGGAAGCATGAACATCCGCAGCGGCGCGCTGAGTCGAATTGCAGCTGCTGATTCAATGCTTGGTGCTGCACGGCGAACCGCGGCCCCGGCGCCGGTAGCTGTCGTCGACACCTTTCCACCGTATCTGATTGCACAGCGCGACTCACTTGCCGTCGTCGTTTCGACATTGAACCGACTCATCGAGCGCACCGATAATGCTCCTCTTCCGTCATCGTACCGTGTGCTGGCCCAGTCTCCAGCCCTGGCGGGCAATGAGCAAGTGCGAATGCTTCTCGATTCCCTTTCGGAGATCGAGCGTGAGCGGGATGCTTTCGGAGCTGTGGGCGGCGTGGACCCGGTGTACGTCGCCCTGACATCCAGGGCGACTGCGATTGGGAGACAGATACAGGCAATTGCCGAAGGGAAACGGTCGGTCGCTCGAAGTCAGCTAACGGCACTTCGGCCAACGACGCCACCATCCGTACCGCAGATCCGCATTGATACAATGAAGTACCTCGCGGACAAGCTACAGGCGCAACGAAATTATGCCGGCGCAACTCAGGCACTGGCTCAAACGCGCGCGACGAATGAAAGAATAGATCGACAGTCGGAGAAAGCGCGTGATCTCGCCAATGTGGGAGCGCCGCCACTCGCAATGCTTGGAGCCGCGCTGGTCCTCGCCCTCACTCTCGGCTTCGCAGTCTCTCTGGCTCTCGAGCTGCGACGGCCGCACGTTGCCGATCCGCGCGAAGCGGAACAGGTCACAGGAGCGAGGGTCCTGACGGTAATCCGTCCAGGCGAAGTGCTGGCTGAGCGAAGCCGTCGTCAGGTGGATGAGGAAGCGCCGCCGTTAATCGACATTGTCTCCGAGAACTATCGACGCCTCTATCTGCATCTCGCCGCGACCGAAGCCAACGTGCCGATGGTTACTGTCACCGGCGACAATGCAGCGATCGTCGGCACCGTTGCAGCGAATCTCGCGGCGACTGCAGCGTACGAAGCCCGCAGCACACTCGTGGTTGACGTGGACCCCGTCACCTGCACGATTGCCAGCGTACTCCGCGTGCGTCCAAATCCCGGGTTTGCCGGTATCGTCACCGGTGAGGCAGACTGGGCGGATGCCATCGTATCCACCACTATCGGGCGCGACCGGCCACTGGATGTGTTGCCGAGTGGGACGAAACGGATTGCAATCCCGTCCCCGGAGGTAGCAGAAAGAATTCGGGACGATTTCATCAGAATGGAGCGGCGCTACGACCTCGTCGTGATCGCCGCACCAACTGCATATGTGCTACAGCAATCCGCGACCGTACTGCCGAGCCCGGATGTAGTTTTCTGCGCGCGGATAGGGCATACGAGCATTGCTCATCTGAAGAAATCCGTAGATGCATTCAGGCAAGGAGACCTTCGAGTACACGGCCTCGTGCTATGGGACGACGACGTTCCGCAGATTGACTCGCGAGAGGAAATCCTGGAATCAACGCAACGCCGCGAAACCGCCAACTCGGCGCTCGTGAGCACACCGGGTTAAATGGCCGAAACCGTTACAGACCTTCGCGAACTTCCGCGGACCATTGCCTATGGCGAGGTCAAAGAGCAGATGCGGCTAGTGATGGATGGGATCGACGACCCCATCGCCGGGATGGCTACGCTGGCTGCTCTGCTGCACGGAGGGTTCGGGTTCCTGTGGGCCGGCTTCTATCGTGTAGCCAGATCCGACGAGCTCCTGCGAATCGGGCCATACCAGGGAAGTCTCGGCTGTCTCGAGATTCCTTTTGGTAAAGGAGTATGTGGCCTCGCCGCAGCAGAACGTAGAACGGTGATCGTCGATGATGTGAATGAGTTTCCCGGACACATTACGTGCGATGCGAGAGCGAGATCGGAAATAGTCGTCCCGGTTTTTGGCCGGTCGGGCGAGCTGACGGCGGTGCTCGACATCGACTCCGATGAAACGGGCGCATTCAGCGATGACGATCGAGCGGGTCTGGAAGAGATCGTCCAATGGTTTCGAACGGCGGCGGCCTGACAATGCGACCGGGGTACTCGGATAAGATCAATCACGCTTTCGCGTTTGCGGCTAAGCACCACGACCGGCAGGTCAGAAAAGGAACGAAGCTTCCCTACCTCACGCATCCGGCAAATGTTGCCGTGATCCTGACGCGCTATGACCGCGATGAGGACATCATCGTGGCCGGCATCCTGCACGACGTCGTGGAAGACTGTGTTCGGGAAGGCTACACACGGCAGACACTCGAGCAGAGAATCGGCGAGAAATTCGGCGAGTCGGTGCTGAATACCGTCCTTCAGGTAACTCACCGGAAGCTCGATGACGATGGCGCGGAGCTTTCGTCGGTGCAGAAGAAGGAGGATTATCTCGAGCGGTTGTCGCAGGCTGAAGAGCCTGCACTGTGGGTCTGTGCCGCGGACAAGATCCACAATGCGCGATCGGTCCTGGCCGATCTTCGCCGGACGGTGGAGCCCAACACTGTGTGGGCGCGCTTCAGTGGCGCGCGCACGGGGACGGTCAAATGGTACCGCGACGTCTACGAAAGGCTGAAGTCGCTGGGGTTTGACCAGCCCATCATGGAGGAGCTCAGGCTGACAGTCGAAGCACTCGAGGCGCAGCCCTAAGGAAGCAGCCTAGGAGACCAGCGCGCCGCGGGGCTCGGCGTAGCGTCGCTCGACATAATCGTCGAGAATTCGCAAAAACTCGGGGACGATGTTCTCTCCCTTGAGGGTGACGAGAAGCTTACCGTCGACATAGACCGGTGCTTTTGGCTCCTCAAAAGTGCCGGGCAGCGAAATGCCGATGTTGGCATGCTTGGATTCGCCGGGGCCATTCACGACGCAGCCCATCACGGCAACCTTGAGATCAACCACGTCTGGATAACGTTCGCGCCACACAGGCATCTGCTCGCGGAGATAAAGCTCGATATCCTGCGCCATTTGCTGGAAGAACGTCGAGGTTGTCCGTCCGCAGCCGGGACACGCAGTCACCTGAGGATTGAATTGTCTCAGCCCAAGGGACTGCAGAATCTGCTGCGCGACTTGAACCTCCTCTGTTCGGTCTCCTCCCGGCTTCGGGGTGAGCGAAACGCGGATCGTATCTCCAATGCCTTCGGAGAGGAGGATGGACAGCGCGGCAGTGCTCGAAATGATTCCCTTAGAGCCCATGCCTGCTTCGGTCAAGCCGAGGTGCAGTGGATAATCGCACCGGGTAGCGAGCCGGCGGTAAACCTCGACCAGCTGTTGAACGCCGGAAACTTTCGCTGAGAGAATAATCTGATCGTGAGCCACGCCCGCGTCCTCGGCCAGCGCTGCCGAGCGTAGAGCGCTCTCGAGCATGGCGTCGATGTAGACCTCTTCGGCGTCACGCGGGTCGACCAGAGCGCCGTTTGCTTCCATCAGCTGCGTGAGCAGGTCCTGGTCGAGAGAGCCCCAGTTCACGCCGATGCGAATTGCTTTTCTGTTCTCGGCGGCGATTCCGGCTATCGTGCGGAAATTCTCATCGCGTCGCTTACTTCCGACATTGCCAGGGTTGATCCGGTACTTCGCGAGGACGCGAGCGCACTCGGGGTACTTCACGAGAAGCAGGTGGCCGTTGTAGTGGAAATCGCCAATCAGGGGGACGCTAACGCCGGAATCGGCAAGGCGTGAAGCGATTTCGGGCACGGCTGTGGCAGCTTCGTCGTTATTGACAGTAATGCGAACGAGCTGAGATCCCGCAGCTGCGAGATCGGCGACTTGAGCGGCCGTTCCCGCGGCATCCGCCGTGTCGGTGTTGGTCATCGATTGTACGACAATCGGATGCCCCATTCCGACCGGGACACCCCCGACGTGAACTGTAACTGTCTTTCTACGGTTTCCGATTTCCAGCATTGGACCTTGCCCGGTTCAGAAGGTAAAGCTAATTCGGTGAAGCTTTACACGGGACGCGGACGGGTTTCTGGCGGCGCAAGAGATGCCTGCTCGTCTCACGAGGCACTTCCCTGCCCCTCTCTAAGCATTCCAGAAAGGAACGAATCCAATGGCCGACGACGAGAAGCCTTCACGAGAAGACGAGCCTGGGCCGGATGACATGCCGCCCCGAGATGTTGATCTGGTGTCCGCCGATGACGAGCGGCTGGTTGATGACAAATCCATAGTCGATGAAAGGCAGGTGCCGGAGAAAAGACCTGATAACGCACCGACGCAGACTCACCGCGTACGGCGCTGGGGGCTTACTGCTCTCGTTCTGATCCTCATTGTGCCGGCGCTGGTGTTCGGTGCGTGGGCATGGGTGACGCTGAATTACTCGTACTCGAAGGGAGACAGAGCGGGATATGTGCAGAAGCTCTCGCGAAAGGGCTGGCTCTGCAAAACCTGGGAGGGTGAGCTTGCGATGGTGAACCTTCCGGGCGCGATGCCGGAGATCTTTCACTTCAGCGTACGCGACGATTCTGCAGCTCATCTGCTGCAGCAGAACATTGGAAAACGTGTTTCGATCGCGTACGAGGAACACCGGGGCGTACCGACGTCGTGCTTCGCCGAAACGCCCTACTATATCACAAATATGCGGATAATTGGCGAATGAACAATTTTCTATTGTCCGCCCTGACAGAGGGTGATATAATTTCCGCCAGCAACCCGCGTTTGTGGCTCTTGTGAGAGGGACTGCGAACGCTTTTCACTCGGTGGGTCCGCCTAGTCCGGACTCGCCACCGGCTGTGTCCGATGCGGAGAGATCTGTGGCGGACATTCATTACCAGGAGCAGGAATGCGTACGACCGGCAAGGTAAAGTGGTTCAACGATGCAAAGGGTTTTGGCTTCATCACCCCTGACAACGGCCAGAAAGACTGTTTCGTGCATTACAGCGCGATCTCCGGAAACGGATTCAAGTCTCTCGCCGAAGGTGATACGGTAGAGTTCGACATCGTCGAAGGACAGAAGGGTCCAGCCGCAGAGAACGTCACGAAGAGCGGCTGAAGGCGGGGTTACGCCAGTCTTGAAAGAGGGGCGCCGAAAGGCGCCTCTCTCTTTTACCTCTGGAACGGCGGCCGGCCGCGACGCCTGACGGGAGTGACTTCCACTGCTTCGGCCATTCGCGAGTAGACTGACTGGGTGATTGCGTCCAGGTCGACCGACAGTCGCACTGAGCCCGGAAGCTCCAGGGTGCTTGTCCCGGAGCCTGTTTCCATGAGCTGAGCCGCAAGCGCCAGGGCTCTCCCAATGGTCGATCCCACTGAGCGGGAGATTCTGACCGCTAGCTCGAGCTTTACTATGGCCTGAGGGGTCAGTCTACGGGAGACGCCTTGCCTACTCTGCACCACGCCTTGAATGCGATGATGCGATAGCACGTTATCGAGCCATTTGTATGAGACGCGGAGTGTAACAGCAACGGCAGCAACCGTATATGCCCGGGCCAAAAATATCCTCAAACAAAAGGATATAAAACATACAAGAATTTACCTAATGAAGGTGCAACAATTGCCAAAACGGGCTGTACTCATGGATGAGTAACTCATGAGCAACGCGGCAAAGCTCT